>NZ_JBICKE010000060.1:0-18364 GCF_043103865.1 Pseudomonas sp. yb_5 | reverse complement strand
AGCAGCCCCAAATCGAGGAAACTGAATGAAAGCGCTTTTGGCCGTGACGGCCCTGGCGACACTGGCAGGATGCTCACTGCTGCAGCCGGCGCAACCCGCCCCGGCAGACAACTGGACCCGTTGGGTCTGCGACACCCAGGCTGAGGTGCTTTGGCGCTTTGCCGATGTGCAACGCGAACAGGTTGACGTGCGCCTTGGCGGCGGCGACCAGGTCTACCGGCTCAAGGCTGAACCGGGTGCCTCAGGCGCGCTGTACAGCGATGGCATGCTGGCCTTCCACACCAAGGGCGAAGAAGGCCTGGTGTACTGGGTGGCAACCAACGATCTGATTGGGCGGGGCTGCAAGGCACCGTGACTGGCCGGGCCGCAAGGGTGGCCCACACTACTTGAACAGCAACCGCCCCTGCGGCAGGCTTGCACGAAACAAACGACGCTTGTCGGGAGAGAGATACACAATGGCACTCATTAGCATGCGCCAGATGCTGGACCACGCCGCCGAGTTCGGCTATGGCGTTCCAGCTTTCAACGTCAACAACCTCGAGCAGATGCGCGCCATCATGGAAGCGGCCGACAAGACCGACTCCCCCGTGATCGTCCAGGCTTCGGCCGGTGCCCGCAAATACGCTGGTGCGCCATTCCTGCGCCACCTGATCCTGGCTGCCATCGAAGAGTTCCCGCACATCCCGGTGTGCATGCACCAGGACCACGGTACCAGCCCTGACGTCTGCCAGCGCTCGATCCAGCTGGGCTTCAGCTCGGTCATGATGGACGGTTCGCTGGGTGAAGACGGCAAGACCCCGACCGACTACGAGTACAACGTCCGCGTTACCCAGCAGACCGTTGCCATGGCTCACGCTTGCGGCGTTTCGGTTGAAGGCGAGCTGGGCTGCCTGGGTTCGCTGGAAACCGGCATGGCCGGTGAAGAAGACGGGATCGGCGCCGAAGGCGTGCTGGATCACAGCCAGATGCTGACCGACCCGGAAGAAGCCGCCGACTTCGTCAAGAAGACCCAGGTCGACGCCCTGGCGATCGCCATCGGTACCAGCCACGGTGCCTACAAGTTCACCAAGCCACCAACCGGTGACGTACTGGCCATCGATCGCATCAAGGAAATCCACAAGCGCATTCCCAACACCCACCTGGTGATGCACGGGTCGTCCTCGGTACCGCAAGAGTGGCTGGCGATCATCAACCAGTACGGCGGCGACATCAAAGAAACCTACGGTGTACCGGTCGAAGAAATCGTTGAAGGCATCAAGCACGGCGTGCGCAAGGTCAACATCGATACCGACCTGCGTCTGGCGTCCACCGGTGCCATGCGCCGCCTGATGGCGCAGAACCCGAGCGAGTTCGACCCGCGCAAGTTCTTCGGTGAAACCATCAAGGCCATGCGTGACGTGTGCATCGCCCGTTACGAAGCCTTCGGCACCGCTGGCAATGCCTCGAAGATCAAGCCGATCTCCCTGGAAGGTATGTTCCAGCGCTACCTGAAAGGTGAGCTGGCCGCCAAGGTCAACTGATCGACTGGTAACCCTGAAAAACCCGCAGCGATGCGGGTTTTTTTATGGGCGATGGATACGTGGACATAAATCAGGCAGACCGACCGTTAGTCGGCTACCGTACAGTTTGGCCATTGATAGCGTTCTGATTGCATTGCGTGTTGCTGCCTCAGGTCTAGAGTACTAATGGATCCAACCGTATTTTGAAGTCGGTCACATAACAGAGAAGCAGCATGGATGGCGCTCACCCTAAACAGCAGCCACTGGATGGCAGCTCAGTTCTTCTGGTGGTAGACGACTACCCCGAGAACCTCATCAGCATGCGGGCCTTGCTGGCCCGGCAGGATTGGCAAGTATTGACGGCAAGCTCTGGGATAGAAGCCTTGAGCGCATTGCTGGAGTACGAAGTCGACCTGGTGTTGATGGATGTACAGATGCCGGAAATGGACGGCTTTGAAGTCGCACGGCTGATGCGCGGCAATCAGCGTACCCGACTGACCCCGATCATTTTCCTCACCGCCAACGAACAGTCCGAAGCGGCCGTGCTCAAAGGCTACGCCAGCGGCGCCGTGGACTACATGTTCAAACCGTTCGACCCGCAAATCCTCAAGCCCAAGGTTCAGGCTCTTCTCGACCAGCAGCGCAACCGGCGCATGCTGCAGCAGCTGAGTCGCGAGCTCGAGGCGGCCAGGGCATTCAATGCGTCCATCCTGGAAAATGCCGCTGAAGGCATTCTGGTGGTTGATGCCAATGGCATTATCAGTTTTGCCAATCCGGCCATTTCCCGTTTGCTGGGGGCGCCGGTGCAACAACTGCAGGGCACCCAATTGCTCGACGTTGTGCATCTGGCCAGTGCCAGCCTATGGCGCGAGTCGGACTTCTACAAGGCCTATCAGGGGCGGCAGATCTTCCGCGTACACGATGCCCAACTGCGTACCCAAGGGGGTGAATCTGTACCGGTGGCGCTGTCCTGTGCGCCGTTGCCGGCCGACCAGCAGGCGATGGTGGTGACCGTGCTGGACATGTCGGTGGTGCGTAACTTGCACCAGCAGCTGGAATACCAGGCCATTACTGACCCGCTCACCGGTCTGCTCAACCGCCGGGGTTTCTACCAGGCTGCTGAAGGTGCTCTGTTACGCAACGAGCGCTCGGCCAAGGCGCAGGCGCTGATGTACATGGACCTGGATGGCTTCAAGCGCATCAACGACTCGCTCGGTCACGACGCGGGCGACCGGGTGTTACGCTGGGTCGCCGAGCAACTCAAGGACTGCCTGGGCAGTGAGGCCTTGCTGGCGCGTATGGGCGGCGATGAGTTCACCGCACTGTTCGACAGCTTGCCCTACCCGGAGCAGGCCGGGCGTTATGCCGAACGGTTGCTCGAGCGTGTTTCCATCAGCCATGAGGTAGATGGGCTCGATGTCTGCCTTGGGGTCAGCATCGGCATTGCCACCTACCCGGACTGCGGCGCCAATGTCGAAGGCCTGCTGCGTTCGGCCGATACAGCGATGTACGCAGCCAAGCAAGCTGGGCGTCAGCAATACCGCTTCTACGACCAGGAGCTCAATGGGCGGGCACGCTCGCGGTTGATGCTCGAAGACAGCGTGCGCGCGGCCATCGAGCAGCAGGACTTTACCTTGGTGTACCAGCCACAGGTAGCTTTCCACGATGGTCGCCTGCGTGGTTTCGAGGCCTTGCTGCGCTGGCAGCACCCCAGCGTTGGCGATGTACCGCCGGGGCTGTTCATCCCGTTGCTGGAAGAAGCGCGGCTGATCAACCGCCTGGCCAGCTGGATCTACCGCCAAGGGGCCGCGCAGCGGCAGGCCTGGTACGACCGGTTTCCGCCGGACCTCGTGCTTGGCATCAGCCTGAGCCGCGCGCAGTTCGTCATGCCTGGCCTGGTCGAAGAACTGCAACGGGTCATCCAGCTCTACCAGCTTGTCCCGACGCAGTTGGAAGTGGAAGTGGCGGAAACCTCGCTGATGTACAACATCGATGCGGCCGTCAAACAGATACACCGCTTGCGTGAGCTGGGCGTGAGGGTGGCCCTGGATGACTTCGGAGCGGGTGACTGTTCGTTGCGCATGCTGCGCGACCTGCCTATCGATACCCTCAAGCTCGATCGTCATCTGGTTGCACGCCTGCCCGATTCGGCGGTAGATGCTGCGTTGGCTCGCAGCGTGATCGGCCTGTGCGCCGACTACCGTATCACGGTGATCGCCGAGGGCGTGGAGACCCCGGCGCAGGCAGCCTGGCTCAAGGCCAATGGTTGCGAATACGTTCAGGGCTTCCTGGTGGCTTATCCGATGACTGCTGCTGACGCCAGCGGCTTCCCGGCAATTTTCTCCTGGCCAGGGCCGTGATTGGCTAGAATCGGTATTCGTTACGCCGAATACAGCGCCATGACCGTACTACGTTACTTGCAAGCCTACCCCCCGCACCTGCAGCAGCAGGTGCGGCAGATGATCGACAGCGACCGCCTGGGTGAATACCTGCAGCGCCGTTACCCTGACCGCCATGACGTGCAAAACGACAAGGCGCTGTATGGCTATGCCCAGGATCTGCGCCAACAGTACCTGCGAAGTGCGCCAAACCTGGACAAGGTGCTGTTCGATAGTCGCCTCGACCTGACGCATCGAGCCCTGGGCTTGAACACGGCGGTATCGCGGGTGCAGGGCGGCAAGCTCAAGGCGAAGAAGGAAATCCGTATTGCCTCACTGTTCAAGGAAGCCGCGCCACAGTTCTTGCGCATGATCGTTGTGCACGAGTTGGCGCACCTGCGCGAGCGAGATCACAACAAGGCGTTCTACCAGCTCTGCCAGCACATGGAGCCGGACTATCACCAACTGGAATTCGACCTGCGCGTCTACCTGACCTACCGGGAGCTGCCGGGCAACCTCTAAGGAACAAGCAGCATGGAAGTAAGCAAGACCAAGAGCAGCTTCTACCGCCGGCTGTACGTGGCCTGGCTGATCGACAGCCAGACGGCGACCAGCGTGCCCGCCCTGATGGAGGCCACTGGCATGCCCCGCCGGACAGCCCAGGACACTATCGCCGCGCTGGCCGACCTGGACATCGTCTGCGAGTTCGAACAGCAGGAAGGCGCACGCAACCACGCCGGGCATTACCGTATTCATGACTGGGGGGCGATCGACAAGCAGTGGATCATCCGTCACCTGCGGCAGATCCGCGAAGTACTGGGCTACCCCTGATCTGAAAAGCCTGCGCGGTGTCAGCTTCGCGGGCAAACCCGCTCCCACGCGGTTGACTCAACCCTTGCGCATCCCGATAGACACGATGCCGTCCACCAGAGACTCCCCGCTCACCACCGCAAACCCATGGCGGGCATAAAAATCCTGCAAATGCGCCTGAGCCGACAGATAAACCGGCACCCCAGGCCAACAATGGTCCGCTGCCTCCAACCCCTTGAGCAGCAAGCTTTCTTCAAGCTTCAAAGTTCGCGCCTGCGGTGATGTCACCAATCGCCCCATCACCACATCCCCACCTTGTGACTGCGGATCCAGCAGGCGCAGGTAGGCTACCAGCTTGTCTTTGTGCCAGGCCATGAGATGCAAGGTATCGCCAGTCAGGTCCTGACCATCGACTTCCTGGTAGGCATGGCGCTGCTCCACCACGAATACTTCAGTGCGTAACTGCAGAATGGCGTAGAGCTGCTCTTTGCCGAGGTCAGTGTGGTGCTTGCACAGCCAGGCGATTGACATTGGCGCGAACTCCTTGGATGGGTCTCGATCATCGCATGCTGCATGTGCTTCGGCCAAAATAGAGGCTAAATGACACTATTGGCCGCTGCCCTCGGCAACAGCTTTGTGTAATCTCACTGCCAGTGTTGCCCTCCATTGCGAAAGGACGTGAGCATGCGGCCACTGCTTTGTGTTCTGGGATTACTGGCAACGATGCTGGCAACACCCGCCCTGAGTCGCGACAAGCTACGCCTGGTGGCTGACAACTGGCCACCGTTCACCGATGCCAGGATGCCGGGCGGCGGCCTTGCGACCAGCATCGTTACCACGGCACTGGCCCGTGCCGGCTACGCCAGCGGTTATGAAGAGGTGCCGTGGGCGAGGGCGTTACTGGGGGTAGGTGAAGGGCGCTATGACGTGCTGATCAATGCCTGGTACAACGACTCGCGCACCAATATAGGGCAATTCTCCAGCGCCTACCTGAGTAATCGTATTCGCCTGCTGCAACGTAAGGGCGAGGCGTTTAGCTACAAGCGTCTGTCTGACCTTTATGCCTACAGCATTGCGGTAGTGCGTGATTACGCCTATTCACCGGAATTCGACGGGGATCCCGGTTTGCACAAAGTGCCGGTGCGCAACTTTTCTTCTGCGGTACGCATGTTGGCGGCTGGGCGGGTGAGCCTGGCGGTGGAAGACGAGTACGTGGCCCGCTACAACCTGCAGCGTGAGCCGCAGGAAGTGCGTGATGGGGTGGTGCTGGTGGACCCGCCGCTGGGGGAGAACACCCTGCATATACTGGTCAGCCTGAAGCATCCGGAGCATAAGCGGATCGTCGAGCGCTTCGAGCAGGCGATAGCGGCGATGAAGGCGGATGGCAGCTATGCCCGGCTGCTGCATCAGTATGGTTTTTGAGCGCTGCGGCCAGCACAGGCGATAAAACTATCAGGCCGGGGCACCTTCCTTGATCAGGTGTGCCGCCAGGGTCCGCAATGGCCCCAACTGCCGGCAGATCAACGCCAACTGCGTCTGCACCAACCGCTGATGCTCATCCAGATCTTCCGGCATCTGCTCCAGGGCATTGGCCAGCGCCTCTTCGGTATCACTGTGAATCGCCACCGGCAGCCGTGCGGCCAGGCCGTTGGCAATCTCGTCCAGGCTGCTGGCCAGGCTTTGCCCGGCGCCTTCGATCAATTGCTCCTGCACCTCCGCCGGCAGCGCCGTGTCGCGGTGCGCGCCTAACCCCGAGAGGTAGCTGAGCAAGGTGTGCGACAGCACCAGGAAGCGAAAGCCAACGTCGGCCTCCTTACGGAAATGCCCCGGCTCCATCAGCATGTTGGCCAAGGTGGTGGACAGCGCCGCATCAGCGTTGTGGGCATTGCGCCGGGCCAGGCGGTAGGCCAGGTCGTCGCGCTTGCCGTGGGCATACTGCTGCATGATCTGGCGCAGGTACACGCTGGCGCAGGCCAGGGTATTGGCCAGCGCCTTGTTCAGCCGTCGGCCCTGCCAGTCAGGCAGGAACAGGAACACCGCGAGGATGGCAATCAGGCTGCCCACCAAGGTATCGAACAGGCGTGGCAGGAACAGGCCGTAGCCATCGCCGATCTGGTTGAAGCAGAACAGCACCATCAGGGTGATCGCGGCAGTGGCCAGGGTGTAGCGGGTGGTGCGGTTGACGAAGAACACCACCCCGGCAACCACGGCGAACAACGACTGGATGACCGGGTTGGGGAAGAGGTCGAACAAGGCCCAGCCCACTGTCAGGCCAACGGCAGTGCCGAAGATCCGCTGCACCAGCTTGCGCCGGGTGGCGCCGTAGTTGGGCTGGCACACGAACAGCGTGGTGAGGATGATCCAGTAGCCTTGGGTCGGGTGAATCAGGTGCACCATGCCATAGCCGATCGACAGTGCCAGCGGTAGGCGCAAGGCATGGCGGAACAACAGCGAGGTCGGTGTGAGCTGAGTGCGCAGGCGCGTCCACACGTCCTTCAGCGAGCGTGGCGAGCGGTCGAGCAGGCTGCTGTCGCTGGCATCGGCCAGGCTGTCCGGGTTGCTGGCGGCACTGAGCAGGCGGTCCAGCGTTGCCAGGTTGGCAGCCAGCGCCCGCAGCGACCGCAGCAGGCCGCGCCAGGCCGGGTTGCTCTGGATGCGCAGGTGCTCCAGCGAGGCGTTGAGGTCCTCGAGGGCTTCTGGATAACCGCTGGCCAGCACGAACGGTTGGCGCAGGCGGATCGAGCGGGCCAGTTCCTGGCAAGATGAACCCTGCTTACGCAACAGGCGCTGGCAGCGGAACATGACGTCGCTGTGGAAAAACGCCTCGGTCAGTGCGTTGTAGGGGTAGTGCGAGGCACTGACACGCTCGTGGATGTCCTGGGCCAGGAAGTACAGCTTGAGGTAGCGGCTCACCTTCGAGTTTGGCTGGCTGTTGCCCACCCGGTGCAGGATGATCTCCTTGGCGGCGTTCAGCGCTGCCACCACCTTGCCGTTCTGCTGGGCCAGTTCCAGGCGCCGGGCCTCGACGTCGAGCGTGCGGATCGGTTCGAACAGGCTGGCCTTGAGCTTGAGGTAGCTGCCCAGCTCGAAGAACAGTTTGGCCAGGCTCTGTTGTACCGGCTGGTTGGAAAACAGCGCCTGCCATAGTACCGACAACAGCCCGTACCAGGCCGCACCTGCCACCAGCAGCAGCGGTTCGTGCCAGAAGTCGGTGACCTGGCCGCCGCGCTGGTCCACGCCGATCATGGTGTAGACCGCAGTGATCAAGGTGGCCGAAGCGATAGCGCCGTAGCGCTCGCCCAGCGCCCCGAGCATGGTCAGGCCAAAGGCGGCCAGGGCCAGGGCAATGACGAAGATCCATGGGTAGGGGAACAGCAATTCGACCGCCAGTGCAGCGATGGCGAAACACACCAGGGTAACGGCCAGGGCGCTGAGGCGGCCCTGCCAGCTGTCGTCGGTTTCGGCCAGGGCGCTGGCGATGATGCCGAGGAACAGGGGAATCAGCAGGGCCATCTCGTTCTGGTACCAGCACAGGGCCAGGCTGCCGGTGAGGGCAATGGTGACCCGGATGCTGTAGCTGAACTTGTCTTGGCCCCACAGGCGACGCAGTGACTGACGGAACGAGCTCGATGACATGATGGCCTGCCAGGCGGTGATCAGAAGAATACCTTTCAGGGCCGGTTATTGGGGACGCGAAGCGGCCCCAATAACGGCTCCAGGCACGGGCCAGCAAGAAGCGTTCCGTGCTGCTGAAAGGATTCTACCCTACACGAACTGCGCTGCGGCGTTCGCCGATGCCCAGGCCCACTGGAAGTTGAAACCGCCCAGGTGGCCGGTGACATCCAGCACTTCACCGATGAAGTACAAACCGGGGCTTTTCAGCGATTCCATGGTCTTGGACGACACCTCGCGGGTATCCACGCCGCCCAGGGTCACTTCGGCGGTGCGGTAGCCTTCGGTGCCGGCCGGCACAACTTGCCAGTTCGCCAGCGTTTCGGCGATTTGTGCCAGTTCTGCCGGAGTGTACTGCTTCATCGGTTTCGACTCGAACCACTGCTCGGCCAGCAGGTTGGCCAGCTTGCGGGTGAACACTTCGCCCAGCACGGTCTTCAGTTCTGCGTTGGCGCGTTCGGCCTGCATCTGTTGCAGCCAGGAAAGCGCATCGCGGTCGGGCAACAGGTTGATCTCGACTGTGTCACCGGCTTCCCAGAACGACGAGATCTGCAGGATCGCCGGGCCGCTCAGGCCGCGGTGCGTGAACAGCAGGTTTTCGCGGAAGCTGGTGCCATTGCAACTGGCAGTACAGTCCAGCGAGGTGCCGGACAACTCGGTGCACATCGCCTTGAGTTGGGGCTCGGTGATGGTGAATGGCACGAGCCCGGCGCGGGTTGGCAGCAAGGTGTGGCCGAACTGGCGGGCCACCTGGTAGCCGAAACCGGTGGCGCCCAGGGTAGGGATCGAAAGGCCGCCGGTGGCGATGACCAGCGACTGGCAGGCGAACTGGCCGCCGCTGGTCTGCAACAGGTAGCCGCTTTCGGTCTTTTCGATCTGTTCGATACGGGTGTGCATGCGGATCTCGGCACCGGCCTCGTCGCACTCGGCCAGCAGCATGTCGAGGATGTCGCTGGCCTTGTTGTCGCAGAACAGTTGCCCGAGCTTCTTCTCGTGGTAGGCCACGCCATGCTTGCAGACCAGCTCGATGAAATCCCATTGGGTGTAGCGAGCCAGCGCCGACTTGCAGAAGTGCGCATTGTGCGAGAGGAAGTTGGCCGGCTCAGTGTACAGGTTGGTGAAGTTGCAGCGCCCGCCGCCGGACATGAGGATCTTCTTGCCTGGCTTGTTGGCGTGGTCGAGCAGCAGCACCCGACGGCCACGACGGGCGCTGAGCTGGGCGCACATCAGGCCGGCGGCGCCGGCGCCAAGGATGATCACGTCGGTGGAGTGCACGGTATGAACCTTCAGATTTGAAATGCTGAGCCCCGTGGGAGCGGGTTCACCCGCGAATGCGATGGTGCATTCACTGCCGCATTCGCGGGTAAACCCGCTCCTACAAGGGATTTGCCTGGCTTTAGATAATGCGGACTTTCAGGGCGCGGCCCTTGATCTTGCCGCTGTTCAGCCGCTGCATGGCCTGCTTGGCCAACGCCCGCTCCACGGCCACAAATGCCTGGAAGTCGAAGATGGCGATCTTGCCCACCTGCTTGCCCGGAATGCCGGCATCACCGGTCAAGGCCCCCAGGATGTCGCCAGGGCGCAGCTTGTCCTTGCGGCCAGCGGCAATGCACAGTGTGGTCATCACCGGCAGCAGGGGCTCGCCGCCCTTGTTTTTCAGGCTGTCCAGCTGGTCCCAGCGCAGCGGGCTCTTCTGCAGCGCTTCGATGGCCTGGGCGCGGTGGCCTTCGGCTGGTGCCACCAGGCTGACCGCGACGCCTTTCTCGCCGGCGCGGCCGGTACGGCCCACGCGGTGCACGTGGATTTCCGCATCACGCGCCAGCTCCACGTTGATGACCATGTCCAGGCCATCGATGTCCAGGCCGCGGGCGGCCACGTCGGTAGCCACCAGCACCGAGCTGCTGCGGTTGGCGAACATGGTCAGCACCTGGTCACGGTCGCGCTGTTCCAGGTCGCCATGCAGGGCCTGGGCGACGATGCCCTTGGCGGTCAGGTGGGCAACCACGTCCTCGCATTGCTGCTTGGTGAAACAGAACGCTACGCACGACTGCGGGCGGTAGTGGCCGAGCACTCGGGTGACGGCTTCCAGGCGTTGCTGCGGGTCAATCTCGATGAAACGCTGCTCGATCTGGTTGTCGGTGTGCAGGCTCTCGACCTTGACCTGCTGCGGGTTGCGCATGAAGTCGGCGGCCAGTTGCTTGATGCCGGCCGGGTAGGTGGCAGAGAACAGCAGGGTCTGACGGCGCGACGGGGTCTTGCCGATGATGCTGGCGATGGCGTCGAAGAAGCCCATGTCGAGCATGCGGTCGGCTTCGTCCAGTACCAGGGTGTTCAACCCGTCCAGTACAAGGGTGCCTTTGTCCAGGTGCTGCTGGATGCGCCCTGGGGTGCCGACGATGATGTGCGCGCCGTGCTCCAGCGAAGCGATCTGTGGGCCCAGCGAAACGCCGCCGCACAGGGTCAGGATCTTGATGTTGTCCTCGGCACGGGCCAGGCGGCGCAGCTCCTTGGCCACCTGGTCGGCGAGCTCGCGGGTAGGACAGAGCACCAACGCCTGGCAGCCGAAGTAGCGCGGGTTGATCGGGTTGAGCAGGCCGATGCCGAAGGCGGCGGTCTTGCCGCTACCGGTCTTGGCCTGGGCGATCAGGTCCTGGCCTTTGAGGATGACAGGCAGGCTCTGGGCCTGGATAGGCGTCATCGACGCATAGCCGAGGGCGTCCAGGTTGGCCAGCATGGCAGTGGACAGCGGCAAGGTGGCAAAGGCGGTGGATTCGGTGGTCACGAGGCGGGCCTGCGTTGCGAAGCGAAAAATGCCGCACAGTCTACCAGCCTCGTGGCCATTCGCCCTACGACTCCATGTGTTGTTCCGGACGACGGGCACGCCTTCCGTCCGTCGGCGCCAGTTGCAGGAAGATCGCCGCCGCCAGCATGGCCATTACACCGATGGTGACGAAGGTCAGCTGGAACGCGCCCAGGGTGGTTTCCACGCCCTCGGCGCTGCCTGCCGCAGTAAAGCCGCCCAACAGTGCGCCGGCGCAAGCCACGCCCAGGCTCAGCGACAGTTGCGCGACCACCGACAGCAGGCTGTTACCGCTGCTGGCGCTGGCATCGTCGAGATCGATGAGCGTCACTGTGTTCATCGCAGTGAACTGCATGGAATTCACCGCGCCCAGTAGGCCGAGTTGCACCAACAGCAGCCAATAAGGGGTCTGCTCGTCCACCAGGCCCAGGCTTGCCAGCAGGATGCCCAGCAGCAAGGTATTACCGGTGAGAATGATGCGATATCCGAACCGTTCGATCAGCGGCCGGGCAATGGACTTGGCCAGCATGGCCGCCACCGCCAGCGGGATCATGCTCATGCCTGCCTGAGCGGGTGAGTAGCCCAGTGCGACCTGCAGCAGCAACGGCACCAGAAAGGGCAGAGCGCCGCTGCCCAGGCGGGCGAACAGGTTGCCGAGGATGCCGATGGCGAAGGTGCGCACGCGGAACAGGCTGGGCGAGAACAGTGGCTCCGGGTCGCGCCCGGCTCGCAGCCAGTACGCGGCCAGGCAGGCCATGCCGGCGAACAGCAGCAACATTACCCGCAAGTGCGGCAGGTGCAGCTCGCCCAGGCCTTCCATGGCAATGGTGATCAGTACCATCGCTGCGCCGAACAGCAGGAAACCAGGGCCGTCGAA
This sequence comes from Pseudomonas sp. yb_5, assembly GCF_043103865.1. Lineage (NCBI taxonomy): Bacteria > Pseudomonadati > Pseudomonadota > Gammaproteobacteria > Pseudomonadales > Pseudomonadaceae > Pseudomonas > Pseudomonas sp. yb_5. The sequence goes on along the minus strand of NZ_JBICKE010000060.1, from coordinate 6,328 downwards.
GGTGGTGCGCTCGGCACCGCGCAAGTCCGGGATGAACTTCCACACGGCAATGCAGCCAAGCAGGCCGACTGGCAGGTTGAGCAGGAAGATCCAGTGCCAGCTGAGGATTTCCACCAGCCAGCCACCGACCGTTGGGCCCAGCAATGGCCCGAGCAGACCGGGGATGGTGATGAAACTCATGATCCGCACCAGCTCGCTGCGTGGGTAGGCGCGCAGCACCACCAGCCGCCCGACCGGCAGCATCAGCGCACCACCCAGGCCCTGCACTACGCGGGCGAAGATCAGGAAGCCAAGGCTGTTGGCTGCGGCGCACAGCAGCGAGCCAAAGCTGAACAGCAAGATGGCGCTGAAGAAGATGCGCTTGGTGCCGAAACGGTCGGCGATCCAGCCTGAGGCAGGGATCAGCAGGGCCACGGTGAGCATGTAGGCAATGATCACACCCTGCATGCGCAAAGGGTCTTCGGCCAACGAGCGGGCCATGGCCGGCAGCGCAGTGTTGAGGATGGTGCCGTCCAGGGACTGCATGAAGAAAGCGATGGCCACCACCCAAGGGATCCAGCGGGCAGTGACGGGGTCCAGCGGGGTGCGTTCGGGCATGACGTCCTCGTTTGTCAGTGCCGGCCCTTTCGCGGCTAAAGCCGCTACAAGGTTTACGCGTTCCTTGTAGGAGCGGCTTTAGCCGCGAAAGGGCCGGCAAGTCCAGTCACAATGTCAGGGTCAGGCCTTTGACCAGTGCCCCGGGCAAATGACTCGACCCGGTACTGCGCTGTCCATAAGTACTGGTCGACAGAATCATCTCGCGCTCCTGGGTCAGGTCCTCCAACTGGCTACCCAGCAAGCTGTACAGGCTGTCATCGAAGCGCATGGTGCTCACCGGCCCCTGGATCTGCCCGTCTTCTACCCAGAAAGTGGCGAAGCGGGTCAGCCCGGTCATGCGCGCCGCTGGCAGGTCCGAGTAGTTCAGGTACCACAAGTTGCTGATGTACAGCCCGGTGCCTAGACGCTCAAGGATCTGCGCACTGGCCAGATTGCCCGGCGCCAGGCTGAGCGCACAGGGCGATTCGTAGCCGTCGGCGCCATTGGCCTGCAGCTCGAACTCGGCCGCGCTGCGCGCACTGATCAACCGCTGCCGGGCTTCACCTTGCTGGATCAGCGGCACATCCAGGCGCGGTGCACCTTCATCGGAAAATGCCGGGCTAAGCGAGCCGCTGACCTGCTCGGTAAAACTCACCAGCGGGCTAAGCCGAGCATCGCCATTGTACAGGCGCTGCAGGGCACTGTTTCCAGTGGCCAGGGCTTGCGCGGAAAAGCCGCCCCAGCACAGCATGCCGGCGATTTCGTCCATGGCCGCGGGTGCCAGGTAGGCACGGTAGGTGCCGGGCTTGAGGGTAACTGCCGGGCGATCGAGGAAGCCCAACTGCTCTCGTGCTTGGCGCAGGCGTGCGGTGAAGTCGTCGGCACTCCAGACCTGGCCGGCATAGTTGGCCTTCACCGCCTGGCCATTATCGTGGAACAGGCTCCAGTCGACGTTGAAACTGTTGGCCTGGTGCCAGCCGAAGGCGCCGAACGAGCTGGCGAAGCCACGGCAGACCGGGCCTGCGGCATAAATGCCGACCAGGTCCAGGTCGCCTGCTTCACGCTCGAGCAGGGGCAGTACTTCGTTCAGTGCGGGCAGGGGGTGTTCCTGCAGGCTATGGCTGTGCCAGGCATTTTCGTCCAGGCGCAGGTAAGGGTCGAGGGCAAGCAGCGGCAAGGTCTGGCGCAACTGCTCGAGCGCAACGTTCAGACGCTGGCGATCCAGTTGTGCGTCGCCACTCAAGGTCACCTGTTGTTCCGCCTGGCGCCCATCGCGCACCAGTCGCAGTTGCGCACAGGCCTGGCTGACTTCGCCGGCCTGGCGCACCTTGGCATGGTTGAAACGCACGAACTGCGATTGCTCGGCACTGTAGCCGAGGGTGAACTGCTCGCCAGCCTGAAGGGCGGCGTGCACGTCCCCTACCAGGTTTTCGAAAGCGTGCTTCATCAGGCGTCTCCTCCGAATACATCGATCTGGCGGAACACGCAGGCCGGTGAGGCGTGGCCCACGCGCACCACCTGGTTGGGTTCGCCCTTGCCGCAGTTGGGCGTGCCCAGCACCTGGAAGGTACTGCGGTCGCCGACCGCCGACAGGTTGCGCCAGAACTGCGCGGAGATACCACGGTAGTTGGGGTTCTTGACGATGCCCTTGAGCTGGCCGTTCTCGATCAACTGGCCCCATTCGCAGCCGAACTGGAACTTGTTGCGCGCATCGTCGATGGACCAGGAACGATTGGTACGCATCAGGATGCCATGCTCGATGCCTCCGATCAGCTGCTCGAAAGACTGGTCGCCCGGCTCGATGTTGAGGTTGGCCATGCGGTCGATCGGTGCCCGGTTCCAGCCGCAGGCGCGGCTGTTGGCCACGCCGTCCAGGCCAGAACGGAACTGAGACAGCGCGCCACCCAGCGGGCGCAGCAGCAGGCCGTCGCGTATCAGGAACGCTTTGCTGGCCGGGGTGCCGTCGTCGTCATGACTGTAGCTGGCCAGCTCTTCGCCAATGGTCGGGTCGAAGGTCACGTTCAGCAAGCTGGAGCCGTACTGCAGATGGCCGAAGTCGCTGGCTTTGACAAAACTGGTGCCGGCGTAGTTGCGCTCGTCGCCGAGAATGCGGTCCATCTCCAGCGGGTGGCCGATGGATTCGTGAATCTGCAGCATCATCTGGTCCGGCATCAATAGCAGGTCGCGTGGGCCGCTGGGGGTGTTCGGTGCCAGCAGCAGTTGCAGCGCTTCATCGGCCACCCTGCTGGCCGCGCCGATCAGCCCACAGCGCTCGATGATCTCGAAACCACCCTGCTGGCCGAAGTTGTCGCGGCCCAGGGTGCGGCTCTGGCTGTCCTGGCCATCGCTGGCCGTTACGCCAAGGCCCGGGAACAGGAAGCGCTGGGCATGGCGCAGCTCGGCGCCGGCCGAGTTGAGGTAGGTTTGCTCGACCAGGCTCAGCCCCAGGCTGGCCTGCCAGTCCACCAGGCGGCTGTCCCTGGGCACGCTGGCCGATTCGGCGGCGAGCAGGCCAAGGCAGTCGGCGAGGCTGGGCAAGGGTTGGTCGAAGTTGGGCGAAACATGGTCGTGGCGTGCGCTGGTCACCGGTTGTTCGCGCAGGTCCAGCAGGCTGTGCCGGCCGATCTGCTGCGCCAGCGCCTCGGCTTGCTCAAGGGCGCGCTGCAGGCCAGCCTGGGACAGGTCGGCGGTGGCAGCATAGGCCTCCACGCCATTGACCCGCACGGTGAGCATGGCGCCCTCATCCTGGCTGAAGAAGGGTGGTTCGGCGACGTTGCGGCGAACCGAAAGCGCCTGGTGTGACTGTTTTACATGGCGCAGGGAAAACAACTCGGCCGTACTGCGCAGCGCGGCAAAGCGCTGGCGCAGCAGGGCGCTGGAATCGAACATGCGGATGCCTCCGTGTACACGGTGGCTCCCCCTAGAACCACCCGTCTTGCATGCCGAGGCAGGTATCGTCGTGTGCCTCGAGCAATGCCAGGTCATTATGGCAGCCCGGTACTTCCCAGGTCAGGAAATAACGTGCGGCTTGCAGCTTGCCAAGGTAGAAGTCGCGATCAGCAGCGGTTCCCTTGAGCAGGCCAAGCTCGGCGTGAACCGCCTGCTCCAGCCAGCGCCAGCCGATCACGCAGTGGCCGAAGGCCTTGAGGTACAAGGCAGAGTTGGCCAGGGCGCCAGCGACTTTGCCTTGGGCCAGGTCGCCGAGCAGGGCCAGGGTGACGCCTTGCAGGCGGTTGACCAACTGCTCCAGCGGCTGGCGCAGCAGGTCCAGGTTGGGGTGATGGCTGGCGCGCTCGCCGGTGGCGGCGATCAGGCGGATCAGTTGCTTGAGGCCGGCACCATTGTGCTGTGCCAGCTTGCGGCCGAGCAAATCGAGCGACTGGATACCCTCGGTACCTTCGTGGATCGGGTTCAGGCGGTTGTCGCGGTAGTACTGCTCAACCGGGTATTCGCGGGTGTAGCCATGGCCGCCAAGAATCTGGATCGCCAGTTCGTTGGCCTTGAGGCAGAACGCCGAGGGCCAGGATTTGACGATCGGGGTCAGTAGGTCGAGCAGGTCTTGCGCCAGTTTGCGGGCGTTTTCGTCCGCGGCCGTATGGGTGTCGTCGAACAGGCGCGCGGCGTACAGGCCAAGGTCAAAGGCGCCTTCGACGTAAGCTTTCTGGGCCAGCAGCATACGTTTTACATCCGTGTGCTCGATGATCGGTACCGCCGGGCTGTGTGGGTCCTTGTTGTCCGGCAGCCGGCCCTGCGGCCGCTGGCGAGCGTATTCCAGGGAGTAGAGGTAGCCGGCGTAACCCAGCATCACCGCGCCCATGCCTACGCCTATCCGCGCCTCGTTCATCATCTGGAACATGCAGGCCAGGCCTTGGTGTGGCTGGCCGACCAGATAGCCGACGCACTGGCCATTGTCGCCGAAGTTCAGCGCGGTCGAGGTGGTGCCGCGCCAGCCCATCTTGTGGAACAGTCCGGCCAGCAGCACATCGTTGCGCGGGCCGCGGCTGCCGTCCGGGTTGACGTGGTACTTGGGCACGATGAACAGCGAGATGCCCTTAACGCCGGGCGGGGCGTCCGGAAGCTTGGCCAGCACCATGTGCACGATGTTTTCCGACAGTTCGTGGTCGCCGCCGGAAATGAATATCTTGTTGCCTTTGAGCCGGTAGCTGCCGTCGCCGGCTGGTTCGGCGCGGGTGCGGATGTCGGCCAGCGAAGAGCCGGCGTGGGGTTCGGTCAGCGCCATGGTGCCGAAATAGCGGCCTTCGATCATCGGTTGCAGGAACAGACGTTTCTGTTCATCGGAGCCGAAGCTCTCGATCAGGTTGGCCGCGCCCATGGTCAGGAATGGGTAGGCCGTGGTGCCCGCGTTGGCGGCCTGGAAGTGTGCGAAGCAGGCTTGCGAGATCAGGCTGGGCAGCTGCATGCCACCCACTTCGAAATCACGGTTGGCATTGAGGAAGCCGGCTTCGAGGAAGGCATCGACGGCGGGCTTCACCTCGGGAATCAGCTCGGCGCGGCCGTCCACATAGCGTGGTTCGTTTTCGTCGGCCTTGCGGTTGTGCGGGGCGAAATACTTTTCGGCGATGGTACGCGCGGTGGTCAGCGCCGCATCGAAGGTTTCACGGCTGTGCTCGGCGAAGCGCGGGCGCTGAGTGAGGGCTTCGGCGTCGAGGACTTCGTAGAGCGCGAAGGCGAGGTTGCGGGGGCTGAGCAAGGTCTCGGGCATGGTGGCGGTCCTGAGGCGGGATGCTGCGAGTGTAGGAGTGTGTTAGGACTGGGGACAGGTTAATAGGTTTGCGTGATATGGGTTGAGAACGCCGGGAAACCTGCCGTTTTTTGGTGAAACCAACGCCAGATCAGGTCGTGTAATGCCTGTCCGGGACAATACAGAGACGTTTCCCACGAGCCAGATCGTAATTGGACTGCTGCGGATCGTATGTCAGTTGGCCTTGAATGTGCGTTTTGGTGTTCACAAGGAAACGTTTCAGATGAGTGATGCCCACAACGCTGACTTGGCTGAGGCCAACGGCAATCAGGTTCCCTTCTTCGTAGTCTCACCCATGAAATTTGGCGTAATGACTTTCTTTACCTTGGGCTTCTACTGGGTTTATTGCTTCTATCAAAGTTGGAGTCTGCATAGAGAGAAAACGGGAGAGCGCGTAAGTCCGTTCTGGCGAAGTGCTTTTGCAGTGTTCTTCATCTATCCATTATTGAGAAGGGCAAATAACCATATTCGCGACTCAGGTAAAACCTATCCGTGGTCCATCCTGGGGCTCACTCTGGGCTATTACGTTTTTTGCGTTATCTGGGTGGTTGCTAGCGTCGTGTTGGAAGGCCAGTTGTGGCCAGCCTATTTTGCGGGCTTAGTCATTCAGGCCGCTTGGCTGATCATTCTGGTGTCCATGCAGAAGGGCATCAATTTCTGTGCGGGTGACAAAGAAGGGAAGGCCAACAGCCGGTTCACGCTGGCCAATTGGCTTTGGATGCTGCTGGGTATTGCGCTCATGGCAGCGCAGCTGTTTGCTTTGATTGTGCTTTCACGAATGGTTTGAGCAATTTTGGCCGGAGCTCTGTATGAGTGGAGCTCCGGACAGTCCCCGATCCGCCCCGCGCTTCCACTTTCCGTGAAGACCATTCGATGCTGGGGTAGAAGCCTGCTGCAAAGTTTTTTGATATGTCTGGGGACTGGCCCTTTCGCGGGTAAACCCGCTCCTACAGCGGCCTGTGTCCAACCCCCGGTGTGTGTCCACCACCG
>NZ_JBICKE010000005.1:0-27568 GCF_043103865.1 Pseudomonas sp. yb_5 | reverse complement strand
GGGACACACATTGGTGATTGGGCGCAGGCCGTCGTAGGAGCGGGTTCACCCGCGAAAGGGCCGGTTCAGGCACTGCAGTCTCAGGGGGCAATCTGGTGCAGTTGCCCCAACCGGCTGCGGGTACGCATCAGGTCGGCCAGTGGGCCGCCCAGGCTCTCTTCCAGCGGTCGTTTACCGATCACGACCACCCGCCGATCCTGGTCATACAGCACATCCACCAGGTTGACGAAGCGCTGCTGAGCCGCAAGCGAACACTCCGAGAGGTCATCCAGCCCATCGATCACCCACTCGTCATAGTCCCTGGCCAGCACCAGGTAGTCGATGACCGCGGTGGCCCTCTCGCACAGATCGTCAAAGCCAAGCACCACCCGCCGGCCATCGACGGCCAGCGCCCGCAGCGGGCGCTTGTTCACGTCCAGTATCACCGGTTGCTCGTTCGGCACGTTCAGCGCCTGGCGCTGCGCCGCATCACCCGGCCAGACATAATGGCCCTGGGTAAAACGCTGATGCTCGCGGTTGGCCGGCAAGCTGCGAAAATCAGTGTCGCCACCGACTTCGAGCACTTGCATCGAGCTGTTGATCAGGCGAATGACCGGCAGAAAACGCTCGTGATACAGCGGGTTGGGCAACAGCCCTTCGGGCGCATAGTTAGAGGTCACCAGCAGGTACACGCCACGGGCGAACAAGGCGTTGAACAGCCGGGTGAGCAGCATGGCATCGCCTATGTCATGCACATGGAATTCGTCGAAGCACAGCACCCGGCAGCCGCCCACCAGTTCGTCCAGCGTTGCGCCCAGCGCGTCGTCCAACGCCCGGTGGCGATGCATGCCCAGATGCAGGCGGGCAAAGAAGTCATGAAAGTGCAGGCGCAGCTTGGCGGCTATCGGCACGGCCTGGAAAAAGCCATCGAGCAGCCAGCTTTTACCACGGCCGACCGAGCCGTACAGGTACAGGCTGCGCGGTTGGCCCTGTTCAAGCTGCTTCAGTTGTTCGGCCATGCAGTGAATTACCCGCCGCTGACCGTCACTCAGCTGATAACCGCGGCTGTGCGCCTTGTCCTCGAACCAGCCGAGCAGCTCGCTCTGTTGATTGGCGGTGCCGCGCAACCGTTGGCCAAGCTGGCGCAGCGGGGTAGGGATCCAGGCAGACAAAAGCAACGCTCCTTGGGCGATGGTGGGGCAGCCTGCAGCTTGCCCGAGGGCGGCCATTTTGACTAATAGAGAAAGTGCCGGGCAATCATCACTTCTTGCGATAGGTCTGACCGCCTGTTGTACCTGTACGGGCTATGCCTTGCGCTCCAGCTGGCGCTCGATCATGTACTTCACCGCCAGGCGACGCTCCTTGAGGTGGCGCAGGTCTTCGTCGACGAAGTTACCGGCCGAAATCGATTCGGCAGCCAGCACCTGGTTGTCGATGTCCACGTATTCGTCCAGCAGGCGGTCCAGCGCCTTGTCCTGCTGGCGGCGCTGCTGGACGATTTCACGCGGGTAGTGCAGGTCCTGGTAGAGGTCGTGAGAGACAGGCATGGGGTCCTCCTTGGTCAATGCAATGGGCTTATCTGATTGGAAGTGCGGAATGCGATTGTGTTGAAGCGAGGCAGGCGGAAACCGACGGACGGTCGCTGCACCAGAGCCGAAATGACTAACTCGCTGTTTTTTGGCAATTTTTTTTATCAGGGGGGTTCACAGACCGAAAGTTTGTTGTTAAAGTGCCGCGCATTCCAAGACAACAACCCAGTTGTCACTCACTTGGAATTGTCAGGGCAGCAAACGCTGCATCCGATACAGGGGCGTCGCCAAGCGGTAAGGCAGCAGGTTTTGATCCTGCCATGCGTTGGTTCGAATCCAGCCGCCCCTGCCATTTTTCAGATTCAAACGTACTTCACCCAGTGCCAGGAAAGATGAGCGCTGGGTTTTCGCGTTTGTGTGGTTTTGCGCGCCACCGCGCCTCCTGAGCGCGGTTCGTGCCGTACCGGATTACCCGGCAATCCCCAGCATTTCGTTCAGCGCCCTGGCCAGTTCATCAGCCTGCACCGGCTTCTGGATCACCAGGCTGCCCGGCAGTTCCAGCCCCTGCAACTCCGCATAACCTGTAAGAAACACCACCGGCACGTGGGGGTACCGTTCGCGGGCCGCCAGCGCCAGTTGTGCGCCGTTGAACTCGGGCATGGCGAAATCAGTCAGCAGCAGGTCAATATCGTCATCCAGCAAGGCCAATGCCTGCTCGCCGCTGTGCGCCTGGCGCACCTGGTAGCCGTATTGGCGTAACACATCGCCAAGCATGTCGCGCACCAGGTGGTCGTCGTCCACCAGTAGCACCGTGCGGTTATGGCCGCTTTCGCTGATCGACTGACTGAGCGCGGCTGCCACGGGTTCGTTCACCATCTCCTCTTTTACCGCTGGCAGGTATACCGCCACTTCGGTACCGCGACCGAGTGTGGTGTCGATGCGCACGCCGCCACCGGACTGCTTGGCGAAGCCGAATACCTGGGCCAGGCCCAGGCCCGAGCCTTTACCGATGTCCTTGGTGGTAAAGAAAGGCTCGAAAACCTTGGCCAGCACCTCTTCGCTCATGCCGCAACCCGTATCGCGGATGCTCAGCATCACGTACTCGCCCGGGTCCGGGTCTTCCGGGCGTTGCGGGCGCTTGTCGATATGGGTGTTGCGTGTTGTCAGGGTCAGCTGGCCGCCGTTGGGCATGGCGTCGCGGGCATTGATCGCCAGGTTGAGGATGATCATCTCGGTCTGGGTGGGGTCGGTCAGTGCCTGCCACAGGGCCAGGTCAAGGTCCAGACGCACCGAGACGTTGCCACCCAGGGTGCGGCGCAGCAGTTCTTCCAGGCCGGCCAGGGTACGGTTGAGGTTCAGCGGCACCGGCTCCAGACGCTGGCGGCGGGAGAAGGCCAGCAACTGCGAGGTCAGCTTGGCACCACGCTCGCCCGCTTCGCGGATATGGGTGAGGCGAGTGCGGGCCTTGTCCAGGTCGGCCTTGGCCAGATCGCGCTCCAGAAAGCTGGCACCGGTGAGTATCACTGTCAGCAGGTTATTGAAGTCATGCGCCACGCCAGCCGTCAGTTGCCCGACCGCTTCCAGCCGCTGCATCTGCTGCAGAGCGGCCTCGATGCGCTCGCGCTCGTTGATCTGTTCGCGCAACCGGGCGTTGGCATCTGCCAGGCCCAGGGCGGCTTCGCGCTCGCTGGTGATGTCGCGTGCCACCACGTACAGCAGGGTGTCCTCCGGCACCACCACCCACGACAGCCAGCGCTGTTGGCCGCCGGCATGCAGGATGCGACCGACAAAGCGTGCGCTGGTGCGGCCATGGGACAGGGCGGCCAGTTCGGTGAGTAACTGTTCCTGGTCCTGCTCAGGCAGCAGGTGCAGCAAGGACGACTGGCTCAGGCGTTCGCGTGAGAAACCCAGGCTGGCTTCCCAGGCGGGGTTCAGTGCGACCGGGGTCAGGTCTTTGTTCAGCACGGCGAGCAAATCTTGCGACAGCTCCCAGGCGCGGTCGCGTTCGCGGGTACGGCGCTCGACCCGCTCGCCGAGCATCTCGTTCAGCTGACGCAGCGCCTGGGTGGCCTGGCGTTGCGCGTGGATGTCCTGCAGTACGCCTGAGAAGCGAACGCACTGATCATCGACGAACTGGGTCTGGCCGCTGCTCAGCAGCCAGCGTGGCTCCAGGCCATTGGGTTGGGCGATCCGAAACTCCACGCGGTAATGACCGTCACTTTCCGGGCGCATGGCATGTTCCACCGCCTCGCGCACCAGTGGCAGGTCGTCGGGGTAGATGCCGGCGTAGAACACTTCAAGGCTCATTTCGGTGCTGGTGGGCAGGCCGAACAAGGTCTTGCAGCGGTCATCCCACAGCAGCAGGCCCTCTTGCGGGCGCAGGTCCCAGGTGCCCATGCCGGCAGCGTCGATGGCAATGCGAGCACGTGCTTCGACGTCCGCCAAGGCCTCTTCGGCGCGGCGACGGCGCTGGCGTTCCTGCACTTCGCTCAGGGCTCGGCGCACGGCTTTGGGCAGCAGTGGCAGGTTCTTCTTCAACACATAGTCGGTCGCGCCCAGGCGGATCATTTCCACCGCGTGCTCTTCACCGTAAATGCCGGACAGGAATATGAACGGGATGTCGGGTGCCAGGCGTTGGGCGATGGCCAGCACTTCGGTGCCGGACGAGCCTGGTAGTACGCAATCACACAAGATCAGGTCGTAGCGGGCTTGGCGCAGGGCATGTTCGACACCCGCATGGTCGAACACCAGCTGCGACTGTACATGCAGCCCGCTGCGCTCCAGGCGCATCAGGGTAAGCTCGGCGTCCATCGAGCTGTCTTCTACCATCAGTAGTTTCAACGGCGTTTGCTGCATCGTCGCGGCGGCCTCAGTTGCTACCGCGACGGTTCAGTCGCAGTGAGCCGGGTGGCGGTTCGTTTAGCACTGCCCAGAATACTCCGAGGTCGGAGATGGCGGCGACGAATTCCTTGAACTCCACCGGTTTGACCACATAAGCGTTTACCCCCAGCTCGTAGGCACGCAACAGGTCGGGCTCTTCGCGCGAGGAGGTCAGCATCACGGTGGGGATGCTGCGCAGTTCGGCAGTGGCGCGCACTTCCTTGAGCACTTCCAGGCCGTCGACCTTGGGCAGTTTCAGGTCGAGTAGCAGCACGGCAGGGTTGCCGTCGTCGCGCTTGGCATAGGCGTTGCGGCGCAGCAAGTAGTCGAGCGCATCGGCGCCGTCACGCAGCACGATGACCTCGTTGGCCAACTGGCTGCGCTCCAGGGCCAGCAGGGTCAGCTCCAGGTCTCGGGGGTTGTCTTCGACCAGCAGAATGGGCTTGAGCATGATGGTAGCGATGCCTCAGGTAGCAGTGTTTCGGGGTAGGGTGAAGTGGAAGCTGGCGCCCTGGTCGATCTGGCCAGTGGCCCAGACTCGACCGTCATGGCGCTCGATGATGCGGCGTACGCTCGCCAGGCCAATGCCGGTGCCTTCGAAATCTTCCATGCGGTGCAGGCGCTGGAAGACGCCGAACAGCTTGTTGGCGTAGGCCATGTCGAAGCCCACGCCATTGTCGCGGATGCAGACCTCGGTTTCGCCGGGGTGCTGTACGGCACTGATGCCGATGCGAGCAGGGTTGCGGCCGCGGGTGTACTTGATGGCATTGGCTATCAGGTTGTGCAAGGCCATGTTGATGAATGCCGGGTCGCCGATCACCTTGGGCAGCGGCGCGATGTCCCAAACGATTGCGCGGCCTTCGTAATCGGGGGCCAGCTCGCTGCGAATGGCCTCGACCAGGGCGTTTAGGTCGACGTCTGACAGGCGCAATGCCGAGCGGCCCATCTGCGAGAAGTTGAGCAGGTTGTCGACCAGGCTACCGGCAAAGTGCGCCGCTTCACCGATATGCTGCAGGAAGCGCTTGCCGCGTTCGCTCAGGCCCTCGCCTTCGATTTCGCCAAGCAGTTCGGTATAGCCGGCGATGTGCCGAAGCGGTGCGCGCAGGTCGTGGGAAACACTGTAGGAAAACGCTTCGAGCTCCTTGTTGGAACGGCGCAACTCGCCAGCCAGCTGTGCCAGTTCTTCGGCCTTGCGCAGGACAATGCCCAGCACAGCGGTGCGCAGTTCCATCACGCCCTCGATCACCAGTGGGTCCCACGCCTGGCAATAGCCGCGCAGTTCTTCCTGCCAGCGTTCAAAGCTGTGCCGTGGGTCGAGGTTGCCCTGTGGCCCGACCTGCTTGGTCGGCTGGCCGGCCCAGTTGACCGTGCGTATCTGCTCGGGGCGGAACCACAGCAGGTAGTGCGAGTGGATCTGCGAGATGGCCACTGCCAGCACCCCGCCAGCATGGTTTGCCAGCTCGGGTAGCTCAGTGATGTCGCGGCGCAGGTTGTCGCTATGGAACACGCTGTCTTCGTCACGTTGGCCAAGCCAGTGCACCAGCGCGGTCACCTGGGCCTCAGGCGGAGTCTGGCCGATCAGGTCACAGCGCTCGGCCGAGATCACCGCCGCGCCCTGGGCGTCGGCAAAGGCCAGCAGCACGTGGGGCAGGTCGCGCAAGCCATCACTGACACTGTCGTGGTCGGCCATGGACGAGATCATGCGTACGATGTGTTGGCGCAGCGCCAACAGCTTGCGCGTGCTGGTATGGGACTCGCGGGACTCTACCTGCAACGACAGCACGCTGGCCAACAGCTCGCAAGCCGTGCGGGTGCGCAGGTCCACCGGGCGTGGCTGCTGATGGTGACAGGAAATCAGCCCCCACAGCTCGCCGTCGACCACGATCGACAGTGACATCGAGGCGAGCGTGCCCATGTTGCGCATGTACTGCAGGTGCACGGGCGACACGCTGCGCAGTGCAGCGAAACTCATGTCCAGCGCCTTGCCGGTGCGCGGGTTGATAGCGGGCAGCAGTGGCGAGGGGTGATAGTTGGCATCCTCGATCACACGGATGCGGTTGACCCGGTACAGCTCGCGCGCCTGGCGCGGGATGTCTGCAGCCGGGAAGCACAGGCCCGCGTAGCTGGGGTAGCCCGGGTCGGCTACCTCAGCCAGCACCTGGCCGTTGCCTTCGGCATCGAAACGGTACGCCTTGACCCGCCCAAAGCCGGTGATGCGCTTGAGCTGCAACACCGTTTGCTGCAGCAGGTCTTCGATACTGCTGGCCAGTTGCAGACTGGCGACAAAGCTGCGGACCAACGGGTAATAGTCACCTTGCCCGGCCAGGTCTGCTGGCAGGCGAGGTGGTTCGAACTCGGCAATCAGCACCTGGTCGTGGCAATGGACCAGCACATGCAGCAGGGCACTGACGGGTGCGCCCTGGCGCAAGCACACGTCGCCAATGTGGAATGGGAAGACCTCATCTTCGGGAAGCCGTGAGAGGTGTGCGTGCAGGTCAAAGCCATCGTGAACCAGGTCGGAGAAGTGACAACCGATCAGTTCACGGGCTGGCAAGCCCAACCAGTGCTCGACATTTTCACTGGCCTGCAGCACGCACAGGTCGGTGGCATCCAGCACCAGCAGAAAGCCGTGAGGCTGGATGCTGCCCGGAACCTGGATCGGTTCCTGGGCACAGCGCTCCATGGCGTCTGCCAGTGAGTTGTCTGCAGTCATGATTGAAAAAGCTCCTGTCATGTCCGTCCGTGTACGGCACAGGTGTCTGGCGCAGGACGAGTACGATTCACCCTAACAGAATCCCGGTGAATTTACCGGCTCCTGGCCATTGGAGGCACGGGTTGGCCGCGGGTTCTGTGCGACACAGGCTTTTTTTGCTACCACGGTATCGCTTTGTCGCTAATACAAAAAAATGGCTTAGCGCTACTTCGGCTGCACTGCCTCGCTGCTACGCTCAGTTCAAGACACCTCGACAAGGATAACAAGGTGGCGGAGCGCATGCTGGCCGCGCTGTTCGGCCTGTTGTTCAGCGGCAGTACCGTGGCTGCGGATTTTCTCGTGGAAGTTCGGGTGCTGGTGCAACGTGGCTGCATGCTGGTCAACCAGCCCCGCGATGCGGGAGCCCAGGCCCTGGGGCGAATCGACCTAGGTGCGACGGCGCGCCTGGATGGCCCTGGTGCGCCCTTGAGCGGCGTGCTGCTGAGCCAGCGCCCGCCGCGGCTCGAGTGCAACCCGGATACGCCCTATCAGGTGCGCGTCGATGGTGGCCAGCATGGTGGCGTCGGCGAGCTGCGCTATCTGGCCAGCCACGACCGCCTGGCGCGGCCCATTCCTTATCGCTTGTACCGTGACGCTGCCTGGCGTGAGCCGCTGGCGGTGGGGGTAGCCCTGTCGGCGCGTGTGCCGGGCAGTGGTTCGGTTGAATTGCCGCTGTACGCACGTATCGACAAATTGGCCTGGGTGCCGGAAGCAGGGGCTTACGCCGACCTGCTCAAAGTCACCGTTACCTGGTAGTGACGCCACCATGCACAAGGACGCCATGCCATGAGCCGCACTTCGATCCTGTTGCTCACCCTCGGCCCGCTGCTGATCCCCGGCGGTGCGGTGCATGGCAGCACCACCGGTTTCATCCAGGCACGGCTGGTGATCAGCGCGTCTTGCCAGATCAGCAGCAACGAGACGCAACCGGCTGTGCTGGGTGACCCAGGCGTAATGGACTTTGGCGAGCGCGGTCCGAACTGGGACCAGCCGTTGCGCAGCCAAGTGGACGAAGTGGGCGGTGAGGGCAGCTTGCAGATCAGTTGCACGCCTGAAGTTCGGGCCTTCAACGTGCGTATCAATGGTGGCCTCAATGGCGACGATGGCATACGCCGCCTGAGCAACGGCCGTGAACTGATTCCATACCAGTTGGCGGTCGACCCAGGCGGCAACAGCCGCTACGGCGTCGGCCAGGCACGGGCCTTCACCATCAGCAGCAGCCAGCAAGTACCGATTCCCATCTACGGTGTGGTAGTGGCGCAACCACGAGCGCTACCGGCCGGGCTTTACCGCGACACCCTCAGAGTGACCCTGGACTGGTAACCCCGCAAGGAGACTCCGATGCGAACGAACCTTTCATATTGCGTCCTCGCAGGCCTGGGCCTGGCGTTGGCTTCCCAGGCCCAGGCGGCCACGGTTACGGGGAGTATCAGCTCGACCCTGACACTGACTGCGGCGTGCCAGGTCAATGGCTCGTCGGGCACGTCGGGGCTTGACTTCGGTGCCTTGGACTTCGGTACCCAGGATGCCTTGTTCGCCACCGCCGATGCCCAGGTGCTGGGAGGCGGGGGAGCCGCCATGAGCATCCTGTGCTCTGCAGGTACGGTGCCTGTGATCAAAGTGAGTGCAGGCCTGCATGATGGCCAGTCGAGCGGTGGCACCCGAGCGCTCGCCGATGGTTCTGGCAACTTTGTACCGTATGACCTCTATACCGACGCTGGGCGTACGGCGTTGCTGGCGGTCGACGACACCATCACCCTGCCGACCAGTACCGGCGCCGCTCAAACGGTCAACCTTTACGGCAAGGCCGTCGGCAAGGCGGGCCTGCCTGCCGGGGTCTACAGCGACACGATCTCGGTCGAGCTGTCGTTCTGATCCATGCGCGGCTGGCTGGCAGGAGGCCTGACTGGCGTCAGCATGTTGTTGACCGCCCCGTTGGGGGCAGTGACCACCAGTACCTTCACGGTGACGGCGCAGGTTGTCGCCGGGTGCCTGGTGGTAGGCGGTGTCACCAGTTACGGCACGCTCGATTATGGCTCGCAGTCGGCGCTGTCCACGGGGCTGCTCAGCACATCCCTGGGGGGTTCTACCGTGACGTTCCAGTGCACGCCGGGCGTGGCCATGGGCATGAGCCTGGACGGCGGGCAAAACAGTGCCAGTGGCACACGCAACCTGAAGCGCACCAGTGGTGCGCAAGTGCTGGCCTACCAGTTGTACCGGGACGCGGCCTATACCCAGGCTTTGGGCATCGGCCAGAGCGTGGCGGTGAGCTATTCCGACCCGACGGCGATCAAGCTACCGGTCTACGGGCGAGTCCAACTGACCGGCACGCAGCCGGCAGGGACTTACACCGATGTGGTGCAAGTGACGGTGACCTGGTAACTGCCAGTGCCACCCATGACAAGTGTCTAAGGAGAGCTGCATGCGGGCAGGCGCGAAGTGGACGCGTGGATTGACTGGATTGTTGTCGCTGGCAAGCCTGCCGGCCTGGGCGGCCACTTCGGTGCTGATCTGGCCGATCGACCCGGTGCTGGAGGCCGACCAGAAGGCAGGTGCGTTGTGGCTGGAAAACCGTGGCACTGCACCGGCAAACCTGCAGGTGCGGGTATTCGCCTGGCGTCAGGGTGATTATAAGGAGCAGTTCCAGGCGCAGCGCGAGATTATCGGCAGCCCGCCGGTCGCCAACATCGCTCCCGGGCAGAAGCAGTTGATCCGCCTGACCCGTACCGGCCCTTCACCCGCCGGCCAGGAGCAGGCCTACCGCATCATCATCGACGAGATTCCGCCCGCCATCCCGGTCGACAAGGCTGAGCCTGGCGCGACGGCGGCCATTCGTTTGCAGATGCGCTATTCGGTGCCGCTGTTTGTCTATGGCGAGGGGCTGTGGGCCAAGGCCGACCCTGAAGGCAAACGCAACGCCGAGGGGGTGGGCAAGCCGCAGCTCAGTTGGCGCCCGGTGACGGTGCAAGGCAAGCCCTACATTGAACTGCGTAACACGGGCCCGGTACATGCGCGGCTGACCGATGTGGTCGTGCAGCAAGGCCGCCAAAGCAAGCCACTGGCTGAAGGCCTGCTGGGCTATGTGCTGCCGGGGGCAAGCATGCGCTGGCCGGCGCCCGTGGCATCCGGCAGCGTCAGCGTGCTCAAGGGCAGGGTCAATGGTCAGCGCTCGGCGGACACCATCCGCCAAGGCCAATGAGCCAACGGCTGAATGAAGTGCAGGGGCCAGGGAGGACCCGGCAATGGTTGGAAACCGTGTGTGAAATGGCTTCCGGCGACGACGTGCCGCTGGTGCCTGGGGTTGGCCATGGTCAGCCCCGCGCTGGTGCTGGCCGACGACTTGCCCCCACCGCCCACGGAGATGTCCGCCATCGCCGAGGCCACCCTTTACCTCGATCTGGTGGTGAACCAGATGCCCAGGGTTGAACTGATACCGGTGCAGCAGCGGGCCGGGCGCTTGTACCTGGACAGCGACGTATTGCGTGCAGCTGGCGTCTTGCTGCCGGGCAACCCCCAGGGGGAGGTGGCCCTGGACAGCATCGCGGGGCTGCACACCGACTACGACAGTCAGAACCAGCGCCTGCTGCTGCAGGTGCCGCCAGCCTGGTTGCCAGAACAGCAAGTGGGTGATCGCAACCTTTACCCGGCCAGCGATGCGCGCAGCAGCTTCGGCGCCTTGTTCAACTATGACCTGTATCTCAACGACACCGATGAAGGCGGCACCTACCTGGCCGCCTGGAACGAGCTGCGCCTGTTCGACAGCTGGGGTACCTTCTCCAGTACCGGCCAGTGGCGCCAGTCTTTCAATGGCGCACAGGCGGACGATACGCGCCGAGGCTTCATGCGTTACGACACCACCTGGCGCTTTACCGACGAGCAGCGCCTGCTGACCTACGAAGCCGGTGACTTCGTGACGGGCGCCTTGCCCTGGAGCAGCTCGGTGCGAGTGGGCGGAGTGCAGCTGTCACGCGACTTCGCTGCGCGCCCGGATCTTGTCACTTACCCCTTGCCTGCGTTCGCCGGCGAAGCGGCGGTGCCCACGTCGCTCGACCTGTTCATCAACGGTTTCAAGTCCAGTACCACTGAACTGCAGCCAGGGCCGTACACCCTGACCAACGTGCCGTTCATCAACGGTGCCGGGGAAGCGGTGGTGGTCACCACTGATGCCCTTGGCCGGCAGGTGTCGACCACCTTGCCGTTCTATGTCACCAGCAGCTTGCTGCAGAAGGGCCTGTCGGACTACTCGGTGGCCGCCGGCAGCCTGCGCCGTGATTATAGCGTACGCGATTTCAGCTATGGGCCGGGTATTGCCTCGGGCAGCTTGCGCTATGGGCTCAGTGACATCTTCACCCTGGAAACCCACGCCGAAACGGCTGAGTCGCTGATGCTGGGTGGGCTGGGCGGCAACATGCGCATGGGCAACTTTGGCGTGCTCAACGCTGCCTTGGCGCAAAGCCGGTTCGAGGGCGACAAGGGCCATCAGGTCGCCCTTGGCTACCAGTACAACAGCCAGCGCATCGGCTTCGGTTACCAGCGCCTGCAACGCCATGGCGACTATGCCGACCTGAGTCGGGTGGGCTCCCCGGACATGCAACTGAGCAAAAGCAGCGAACAGGTCACCCTCAGTGTCAACCTGAACGAGTACGGCAGCATTGGCGCTGGCTACTTCGACGTGCGCGCCGGTGACGGTACGCGTACCCGGTTGATCAACCTGAGCTACAGCAAGCCACTGTGGGGCAGCAGCAGTGTGTACCTGTCGGCCAACCGTGAAGTGGGTGACAGCCAGTGGGCGGTGCAGGCGCAATTGGTGATCCCGTTCGACCTGCACGGCACCCTGGCGCTGAGCATGGAACGCAGCAATGAAGGCGAGACCCTGCAACGGGCCAACTACAGCCGTGCGGTGCCAGCCGGTGTCGGCGTCGGTTACAACCTGGGCTATGCCGCAGGCAGCGACCGTGATGCCTATCGCCAGGCCGACGTCACCTGGCGCCTGCAATCGGTGCAACTGCAGGCCGGTGTGTATGGCAGCAGCGGTGAGATGACCCGCTGGGCCGACGCCAGTGGTTCTCTGGTGTGGATGGATGCCGGCGTGTTCGCTGCCAACCGTATCGATGATGCCTTCGTGGTGGTCAGCACCGCAGGTTACGCGGATGTACCGGTGCGTTATGAAAACCAGGAAATCGGCCGTACCGATGCCAAGGGGCACTTGCTGGTGCCTTACAGCAGCGGTTACTACCGGGGCAAGTACGAGATCGATCCCATGAACCTGCCACCGGATGTCCTCGCGCCGGACGTTGAGCAGCGTGTAGCGGTGCGACGGGGCAGTGGCTACTTGCTGGAATTCCCCCTCAAGCGGGTCATGGCGGCCAGTGTCGAATTGGTGGATGGCAACCAGCAGGTGCTCAAACTGGGTAGCCGTGTCACCCACGCAGAGAGCGGCACCCAGGCGGTGGTGGGGTGGGACGGGTTGGTGTACCTGGAGAACCTGTCGTCGCATAACCGCCTTCAGGTGGCGCTTGAAGGGGGTGGGCATTGCGAAGTGGCGTTTGACCTGCCCGAAGCGCAAGGCTCGATCCCTCTGATTGGTCCGCTGGTGTGCCGATGAGCGCCTGGCG
The DNA here is from genome assembly GCF_043103865.1 of Pseudomonas sp. yb_5. Classification (NCBI taxonomy): domain Bacteria; kingdom Pseudomonadati; phylum Pseudomonadota; class Gammaproteobacteria; order Pseudomonadales; family Pseudomonadaceae; genus Pseudomonas; species Pseudomonas sp. yb_5. The sequence continues at coordinate 14,813 of NZ_JBICKE010000005.1, read as the reverse complement.
GCGGGGCCTGGTGGCGAGCGTGCTGCTGTTGCCGAGTGGCACGGCCTTGGCGCTTTGTTCGTCGGTGGCCACGTTGCCGGCAGCGTTTGGCAGCCTTAATTCAACGCAGGTTCGCAACACGGTACAGACGGCTTCCAGCCTCAACTCCGGGTTGCAGTGCACCGGTTCGCTGCTGACCTTGCTCAGCAGTGGTGATCATTTCTACGCCACGATCACGCCCGCCTCGGGTGGGCTGATCGGCCCGACAGGCGATGTCATTCCCTACACGCTGTATGCCGACAACACCACCCGCTACCCGATTACCCGCGGTGTGGCCTACGACTTCGCCCGCAACGGCATCCTCGACTTGCTGGGGCTGCTCGGCGGTACCACACCCAAGGCGGTGCCGATCTACCTGCGCACCCAGATTGGCAGCAATGTCGCGGCCGGGTTGTATCAAGAGGCCCTGACCGTGGCCTGGAGCTGGGATTATTGTTCGGGGATTGGCGCGTTAGGGATATGCCTTGGGCGCGACATCGGTTCGGGTAGCCAGCTCTTGAACGTGAGCCTGACGGTGACCAACGATTGCCAGATCACCACGCCTGACATCAGCTTCGCCAGTGCACCGGTGGTGGCGGGGTTCGGCACGGTGAGCCAGGGCATAAACGTGTCATGCACCAAGGGCAGCAGCTACACGGTAGGGCTGGATGACGGGCAGAACGTGTCGGGTGGGCGGCGGCGGATGAAGTCTTCGGCCAACAACTACCTGGCCTATGACATTTTCAAAAGTGCCGGGACCGTGCGCTGGGGGGCGTCAGGGGCTGCCAGGCGTTCCAGTACGGATGCCGACATCAACCCCGGCGTAGGTACCGGCACGGGTAGCCAGGTGTTCAACTACAACGCCAAGGTCTATACCGATCAGGCGACACCGCCGGCTGCGACCTATACCGACAGTGTGATACTGGATGTGCAATTCTGAACCTGTCGTCCTTCCGGCGGTTCATACCCCTGAAGGAGCCGCCGTGTGTCGCGACGTGCTGCTCCTGCAGGGGCTGCGCAAGGCGAGGTTCAGCGCAAATCGCCTACCATGCTTGCCAGGGTCTCCAGCACCGCTCCGGCCAGTGCCTTCGAACGCGCCCCCGACCACCCGGTGACGGCATCGGGTGCGTCGTCATGGTCCTTGAACGGCATCTCCAGCGTCAGCGACAGGCAGTCATGTGCCATGCCCACCGCATTGCAGGCCAGCGTCGTGTTCGCCTGTCCGGGTTCGTCACGGGTATAGCCATGCACCGTCTGGAAGTCGCGGGTCAGGCTGCACAAGGTGTTACGGAACTGCTCTTCGAGCTTGGCCAGCCGAGGGGTGTAGCCCGGGTTGCCCTCGCATGCGGCCGTGAACACGTGCGGGATCTCCTCGTCACCGTGCACGTCGATGAAGGCATCCACACCGTACTGCTTCATCTGCGCCTGTGCAAAGAGCACTTCCGGGCTGAATTCGACGCTGGCGTCCTGCCAGGCACGGTTAAGGTCCTTGCCCTTGAAGTTGGTGCGCAGGTGGCCGAGGAAGGCGCCGTCGGGGTTCATGTTGGGGATCAGGTAAAGGTCGGCCTTGGCCAGCAATTGCTGGATCACCGCGTCGTTGGCCTGCAGGCGGTCGATCACGCCTTCCATGAACCATTCGGCCATGTGCTCGCCCGGGTGCTGCTGGGCAATCAGCCACAGCTTGCGCTTGCCTTCGGCACCGTCACCTGCCCGCAGCAGGGGGATATCGCGGCCCTGGATACTGCGGCCGCTGGCCAGCAACTCGACCCCCGGGAGTTGGCAGGCACGTTCGATCAGCTGGTTGTGGCGGGCCCGCGGGTAGGGCTCGAAGTAGGCGAACCAGATCTGGTCCTGTTCAGCCTTGACCTCGAACGATAGCGCCGTACCGTCGAACTGGCTTGGCACACGGAACCAGCGCTGCTGGTCGTAGCTGGCCACAGCGTTGTAGCCGCTCCACGCGTTCTTGTACGAGGAGCCGGAAGCGTTGTCTAGGCTGAAGCGATGGACCTGCCCCGGTGTGAGCCCGCTGACCTTGAAGTGGAACCACTGGTAGTGGCCGCTGTGGGTGTCCGGACGAATGGCCAGGTGTACCTGGGCCGGGTTGCTGGCATCCAGTACCTGTATGTTGCCGGAGTCGAAATCGCAGTCGATCTGCAGGGGGGACAGCGTCACGGTCATGTGCCGGGCTCCTTTGCGGGCATTGTTGTAGGGGTACTGTATACGGCTTGGTGGGGATGCTGTGCAAGAACAGGCAGGGCGAGCCGTCAGCGGACAGCCCGTATGCCGCGGGCCAGTGCCAGCAAATGTGTGGACTTCAGGTTATTTGAAGAACTGACTGGGCGTGGTACCGAACTGACGCTTGAACATGCTGGCGAAGGCACTTGGGCTGTCATAGCCCAAGGCCCCCGCCACATCGATGATTCGCTCGCCCAGGGCAATCCGCTCCAGTGCCTGCATCAGCCGCGCCTGCTGGCGCCACTGGCCGAAGGTCATGCCGGTTTCCTTGCGGAACAACCGCTGGATGGTCTTTTCGTCCACCCCCAGTCGCAGGCCCCAGTCGGCAACCGTGGCGTTATCCTCGGGCCGTTCATGCAACGCCGTGCAGATCACCCGCAGGCGCTGGTCGCTGGGCTGCGACAGCTTCAGCGGCAAGGTCGGCAGTACGCAGATTTCGTCGAGGATCAGGCGCATGACCCGGGTTTCGCGCGAGTCCTCGGCAAACGGTGCGGTGAACCCCACCGAGGCCTTGATCAGTTCGCTGAGCAAGGGCGAGATGCTGATGGCCTTGCTCTGCAGGGGCAGGCCCGTTGCCGCGTCGATGCGCACGAACACACTGCGCATCTTCACGTCGCCGACACAGCGAATGGCATGTACCTGGCCGCAAGGCATCCACACGCCGCGGCTGGGTGGCACCGTCCAGCATTCGTTGCCGGACTCGACGATCATCAGGCCTTTGATGGCATAGATCAGTTGATGCTTGGTATGGCTATGGGGCTCGATGAACCAGTCGCTTGGGTAGTCTGTCGCACGGCTACCCACTTCCCAGGTCCACTCATCGACCTCCACCAACAATTCACGCTGCGGCTTTACCATCGTGACCTCATATCGGAGCAGCCTGGCAGCGCCACTTTAGCAGCAACGGCCAGGGCGGGCCCGCGAGCGGGTGGCCGGCAGCAAGGCGGTGGCCAACCCGAGTAGCGGCAGGAACGCGATGGCTTGGTACACCCATTCGATGCCATGCTGGTCGGCCAGTGTGCCCAGGCCGGCTGCACCCACGCCGCTGATGCCGAACATCAGCCCGAACATCACCCCCGAAACCATGCCGACCCGGCCTGGCACCGCCTCTTGGGCATACACCACCAGGGCAGCGAATGCCGAGGACATCACCAGGCCGATGGCCACCGCCAGTACGGCTGTCCAGGCGAGGTTGGCATGGGGCAGGGCCAGGGCGAAGGGCGCCACGCCGAGGAACGAGACCCAGATCACGGCCTTGCGCCCGATGCGATCACCCACCGGGCCACCGGCAAAGGTGCCCAGCGCAACGGCTGCGAGAAACACGAACAGGTACAGCTGGCTGTGCTGCACACTCAGGCCGAAATGCTCGATCAGGTAGAAGGTGAAGAAGTTGGTGAACGAAGCGATGTAGACGAACTTGGCGAACATCAGCACGGCGATCACCACCACCGCGCGCCACATGGCACCCCGCGACAGGCCAGGGGCCTGTTGGCCCGCGAAACTCTTGAGCCGGGCCTGGCCGTGGCGCACGCTCCAGCCCGTCACCCGCAGCAGCACCAGAACAGCCAGCGCAGCGGCCAGCATGAACCAGGCAATGGCCGGTTGCCCGTGCGGAATGATGATGGCAGCGGTGAGCAGCGGGCCGAGGGCCGAGCCGGTATTGCCGCCGACCTGGAAGGTTGATTGCGCGGTGCCGAAGCGCCCGCCGGAGGCCATTCTGGCCACCCGCGAGGCCTCTGGGTGGAAGGTGGCCGAACCCACGCCGACCACGGCGGCAGCCACCAGCAGCATTTCATAGCTGCCGGCAAAGGCGAGCAGGGCGATGCCCACCAGCGTCACCAACATGCCGGCAGGCAGCAGGTAGGGTTGTGGGTGCTTGTCGGTGAACATGCCGACCCAAGGTTGCAGCAGGGAAGCAGTCACCTGATACACCAAGGCGATCCAGCCGATCTGGGCGAAGCTCAGCGCGAAATCGCTTTTCAGCATGGGGTAAATCGACGGCAGTTCGGCTTGAATCAGGTCGTTGAGCAGGTGGGCGAATGCAGCCGCACCGACGATGCGCACGACAAAGCCCTGAGGCTGGTCGGCAGGCGTGGCGGCGGCTATGGAGGCGGCGGAGGTTGTCATGGGCAAGGTTCTTCTATGGCAAGGGAGCAAGGCGTTGCCGCAGCAGGTTATCCAGTGCCCAGGTGGCCTGTCTCACGCCGAACAGGCAGCCAATGTCGCGTTTCGGGCATCCGTGCCCACTGCCTGGCAAGAGAGCGGAGGCGCCCGGTATTCCATCATTACAGCGTGAGGAAATCAGGCGCGGCCCGTGTGCAGGAACGGCCTGGTGTCGCGATGGGCCGCTCCTGCAGGTGATTGCCTTCAGGCCATATCGGCTGCGGTCTTGCCGGCGACCTTGCTGCGCCCGCCCAGCCATACCAGCAACAGCCCCGCAGCCGCCAGCACACCTCCGGCCATTGGCACGGCGGCGTAGCCCAGGTTCAGGCTGATAACCGCACCGCCCAGCGCCGCGCCCACGGCGTTACCCAGGTTGAACGCACCCACGTTGATCGACGATGCCAGGCCTGGCGCCTCGATGGCGGCAGTCATTACACGCATTTGCAGCGGCGGTACCACGGCGAAGGTGAACATGCCCCAGACCAGCAGGGCGATGGCGGCGCCGATGTGGCTACCCAGTACCAGGGGCATCGCCAGCATGATCAGCGCCAGCACGGCGAGGAAGATCTTCGCCGCGCCATCCAGCGACCAGTCGGCCAGGCGGCCACCCAGGCTGTTGCCAAGGGTGAAGCCAACCCCGATCAGTACCAGCCCCAAGGTTACGAAGCTGTCCGAGGCGCCGGTCAGTTCGGCCAGCACCGGCGCCACGTAGGTGTACAAGGTGAACATGGCGCCGGCACCGAGCACGGTGGTGGCCATTGCCAGCAACACGCTGGGGCGGGCAATGACCGCCAGTTCCTTGCGCACATGCGGCACGCTGCCGCGTTCACCCTTGGGCAGGGCGTACCACAGTGCGGCCATGGCCAGCAGGCCGAGTACGGCGGTGCCGGCAAATGCCATGCGCCAGCCAATCTGCTGGCCGATCCAGGTGGCGGCCGGCACGCCGCCGATGTTGGCGATCGTCAGGCCCATGAACATGGTGGCCACGGCGCTGGCCTGTTTCTCCTTGGGCACCACGCTGGCTGCCACCACGGCTCCCAGGCCGAAGAACGCACCATGGTTGAGGCTGGTGACCAATCGCGAGGCGAGCAGGGTGTAGTAGTCCGGCGACAGTGACGACAGCAGGTTGCCAAGGGTGAAGATGGCCATCAGCGCCATCAGCGCAGCGCGCTTCCCAAAGCGGCTGAACAGCAGGGTCATGATCGGCGCGCCGACCATCACGCCAATGGCATAGGCGGTGATCAGCATGCCGGCGCTGGGGATGCTCACCTCCACGCCTTGGGCGATGACCGGCAGTAGACCCATCGGGGTGAACTCGGTAGTACCGATGCCAAAGGCACCAATGGCCAACGCGAAGAGCACGCGGCCGGGTCTCATTGTTTGAGCAGTCATCGGTGTCAGTCCCAGGTTGGCGCCAGGCCGTCAGGGCTGACCTCGCGGCCGTTGCGCTCCAGCTTGGCGATGCGTGCCATATCGTCGCTGTCCAGCTTCAGGCCACGGGCAAGCAGGTTGCTGGCCAGGTTTTCACGCTTGGTCGACGACGGGATCACGGCATAGCCCAGTTGCAGGGCCCAGGCCAGGGCAACCTGGGCGACGGTAGCCTTGTGCTTGGCGGCGATCTGGGCCAGTACCGGGTCTTTTAGCACTTTGCCGTAGGCCAGGGTCATGTACGAGGTCACGGTGATCCCTTGTTCCTTGAGGAACGCGGTCAGCTTGCTGTTCTGCAGGTAGGGGCTGAGCTCGATCTGGTTGGTGGCGATTTCCCCTTTGCCGACCACGGCAATGGCTTGCCTGGTCAGCTCGATGTTGAAGTTGGAAACGCCGATCTGGCGAGCCAGGCCTTGCTGCTTGGCGTCGGCCAGGGCCTTCATGTACTCGGGCAGTTCTACGCCGTTGCCCGGCGCTGGCCAGTGGATCAGCAGCAGGTCGACGTAGTCGGTGCGCAGTTTCTGCAAGCTGTCACGCAGGCTGGGGATCAGCTTGTCGGCGGCGTAGTTGTCGACCCAGATTTTGGTGGTGATGAACAGCTCGCTGCGCGGCACGCCGCTTTCGGCGATGGCCTGGCCCACTTCGGCTTCGTTCTTGTAGATCTGGGCGGTATCGATGACGCGGTAGCCGACTGCCAGGGCAGACTTGACCGAGTCGATGACGGTTTGGCCGGTGAGGCGGAAGGTGCCGAGGCCGAAGGAAGGAACGCTCATGGGGTTGCTCCTGAATAGGGGGAGGATCATGTGGTGCCCAGTGTGCAGGTTTGAACGGCAGCGAATAAGCCGCTATGGCGCCAAAGTCATTTGACCTGTAGGCACAAATACATTTTCAAGCTGTGCATTCACTACATAAATAGGGCCAGAGGGGATTGGAACCTTGTTCAGCTAGCGCTTTTTTATCAAGCGTTGAGGCTGCCCATGACCCCTTCCGTAATACCTGCCGATTCCATCGATGCGCTGATTGCCCGTCAGTTGCCAGGCTGGCTCAAGCGCGCGTCTGCCCAAGAGCTGACAGAGCTGCGCGCCGCTGCTTTGCGCCAACAGCGGGCGCAGGACCAAGTAGACGCCTGGTTAGGGGCCATAACCCCCTTGGATGAGTTCGCCGAGTCGTTGCTCAAAAGCGCACTTGAGGCCCATTCGATCAGGCAGGTAGACCTGCGCCAGGCTCAGCTCAGGCTGGTGACCCTGCAGCCAAAACCGTCGATATCACCTGCCTTGCCAAGTACTTCGACACGCATCGTCAGCACCCAGACGCTGCTCTCGGCGGCACTGCACAACTTCCACGAAAAGGAAATGCAGCCTGGCTGGTTCGCGACCGGGTCGCAGTTGGTCACTGCTAGCGGGCACCTGCTGCCGCTAAGTGCGCAAGCCTTTGTCCGCCTTTGCAGAGACCTTGATATCGGCGGGCGTTATCAAAGCCATTTGCAATCGAAGCTTGAAGGCGAGGGGGTGGCCGTCGAGAGCACCCTGGAGGAGGCGTTGAGCGCCAACCTGGCGCTTGCTGCAATCGCCGCAAGGATCAAGGGTGAAATCGATGAGCAGACCTGTCAGTGGATCAACCAGGTTGTGGGCACAGCGTCTTTCATGCCAGCCGACAACACCGTGTTGAAGTGTCACACCCTGCGGCTGTTGGGCAAGGAGGTCATTGGTGCACTGGTGATCGAAGTGCGTCAGAACGCCCGCCTGCTTGGTGTTATCGCGTGGTTGCCTGAGGACCCGTATGCCCCGGTGAGTTGGCACACCAGCTGGGAGCTGCTGTACATGACGCTTGGCATACGCTTGCGTAATGAGGCCTATCGGCGGTACTTCCAGCGCTTCGTCGCAGAGCGTGATCGCGTCACCTTCTGCGCGGCCCTGAACGCACTGCTCAGCCACGGTAATACTGTTCTTCCGCTTGAGCTGGATGGCCGCTGTTTTGCGATCGAGGGCGACGTGTTCGTCGCGCTGCGCCAAGCGCGGATCGAAAAAATGCTGGATGACGCGCGGGTATTGGCGGTTTCGACAGAGGATGAAGATGTCGCCGACCGCCGCGCACGTTTGCAGGGCTATCTGGATTTGGGGTTGAGCGTGGCAGGCCTGGCAGCGCTGTTTGTGCCTGTGTTGGGGCAGGCCCTGCTGGGGCTTACGGTGGTGCAACTGGCGGGTGAGGTGTACGAAGGCTACCAGGATTGGCAGTTGGGTGATCGCGACGCCGCATTGGGCCACTTGTTCAACGTGGCCGACACGGTTGTGATGGCGGCGGTGACGGCGGCCGGAGCGACGGCACTTGGCAAGCTGGCACAGCGAGTGGCGCGGGTGGATGCCATGGTGCCGGTAAGCTTGGGCGATGGCCAGTTGCGGCTGTGTGATCCGTCCTTGTCGGGCTATCAGCGTGAGGGCGTCGATCTGATGGTAGGCCAGGCCGTGAATGAAACTGGCCGTTCGCTGAGGCGCCTGCACGATGCTGTCTATGAGGTGAGCGAGGGGGACGATGGCGCATGGCGTATTCATCACCCATCAAGGCCAGGGGCGTATTCACCGGCACTTGAGCACAATGGTGCCGGGGGATGGGTGCATGAGTTCGAGCAACCGCAGCGTTGGCATGACCCCGCCTACATGGTGCGCCGCCTTGCCAGCCGCACGGCGCAGGTGCCCGATGAGGCGGTATCTGTAGCGCTGCAGACCACCGGTTTCGAGGCTGACTGCCTGCGCCGTTTGCTGTTGGAAAATGCGCCCGCGCCGGCACGCTTGCTCGATGCCATCGAACGCCAGCAATTGCACCGTGATTTCCCGATGTTGCGGGGTGACGCTTTCGAGGAGGTCTTCAACGAGCGACAGATCAATCCGCAAGCAGCGGACCGCGTATTGATGCGGGACTTCCCGGGCCTTTCCCACCGCTGCGCACGGGAAATCGTCGAGGGGGCCAGCAGCGTCGAGATGGAGAGCCTGACGGGTGCAGGCCGGGTACCCCTGGCCTTGGCGGAGCGTGCCCGCTGGGCAATACGCGACAGCCGGATAGACCGTGCCTGCGCAGGGTTGCGCCAGGCCGCCGCAGAAAATGACGATACCGGTAAGCTCGCGCTGGGCCTGATCGATGCCATCGCCCCTTGGTCGGCTGGGGTCAACGTTGAGCTGCCTGCCGCGGGCAGGGGTGGGTTGCTGCAGACGTTGAGACGACAGCTGGACAGCCGCCAGCGACAGTTGCTTGGTATTAGCCAGATGACGGATAACGCACTGGGTGAGCGGCTTGGGCGTGAGGCGCTCGCTGACCGTGAAGCGGCGGCCCGAATGATTGGGCTGGCCCGTGTGGGGCAGGGGATTCGCCCTCCTGTACGGTTGTTCGATGGGCGGTTGGGCTACCCGCTCAGTGGCCACCTGACAGGGACTCGCCAGGCACTGCGGCGCACGTTGAACCACGTGTATCCGGTGATGAGCAGTGAGCAGCTGGAGGCCTACCTGCAAGACCTGGCTTGGCGGGGAGTGGACCCCTGGAACCATGTGAGCCAACTGTTACAGGCCAAGGTCAGCCTCAAGCAGGCATTGCAAGCCTGGCGAAATGACGCAGGACTGAACATTGTTCGCCGCCTGCGTCGTATCAAGGTTGCCAGGCGTATTACGGCAAGCTGGCAGCGCTTTACCCCAGGGGAGATGGCGGGTGACTACCACCTGACCCTCGTGGGCGAGCGGGTGGGTGACCTGCCAGCGTTGCCTGATAATGTGAGTTTCGACCACATCACGCACCTGACCCTGCGCGATATGCAGGTGACGAGCCTTGATGCGGGCTTTCTTGGTCGCTTCAGCAAGGTGCGCAACCTGGACTTGCGGAACAACCAGCTGACGCGCCTTCCCGCAGGTATCGAGCAACTGACCGAACTGAGGACCCTGCGCCTTGGCGGCAACCAGATCGTGCTTTCCAGCGAGGATAACCTGCGTTTGAGCCAGCTTGTGGAGCTGCGCCGTTTGGAGCTCAACGGTAACCCGGTCGGCTTGCTGCCACCCTTGGCGTCTTTCCCCCTGCTGCGCCGGCTGTCCTTGCGCAACACCGGGCTGGGCGATCTGCCCGCTGATCTGGCCAGGCACGGTAATCTGGAGTTGCTGGACATGCGTGACAACCAGATCCAGACGCTGCCTGAAGCGCTGTCTTTAGTGCCGCTTCGCTTGTTGCGGGGCCTGGAGCTGCACGACAATCCACTCTCGGACGAAACCTTGCAGCGCTTGCAGTTGGCCAGGGCGTCGGCCGGGGCCGTTGAGCGTCGACGTGCAGCTCATGCCACTTCGATCCCGAACGCTGCAGCCCCTTGGTTTTCAGGATTCACGCCAGCCCAGCGCGAGGTGCGATTGGCGAGCTGGAACCGCTTGAGCCAGGAAGCCGGGGCGCAGGATCTGTTCCGCTTCTTCTCTGATTTACGCGCCCTGCGTGAATACGACGCACAACCGCGCGACCTGCAGGCCCGGGTGTGGCATATCCTCGAGGCCTGCGAGCAGCACGCTGAAGTACGTGCGAGCCTGTTCGAGCAAGTTGCCCGGCCGCGCAGTTGCAGTGACGAGTTGCTGCTGACGCTCAGCGAGCTGGAGGTTGGCGCGCTGGTCGCCAAGGCCGGTACAGCCGGTACCGGTTTACAGAAGGAGCGGGCGCTGGTCAGGCTGGGGCGTTCGTTGTTCCGCCTGGATAAAGTCAACGCAATTGCCGCGCGGCATATTGCGGATTACTTTTCGAACGATCCCGTTGAGGTTTACCTGACCTATCGCGTCAGGCTGGCAGATAGTCTCGACCTTCCCGTGCAGCCCAGCCATCTTTCGTACGAGAGTTTCAGTGGAGTTGGCCGTGAAGACCTGGACGCCGCGCGCAGCGAGGTGCTGCGGCAGGAAACGCCACAAGCCTTGGCTCAGGCGCTGGCAGATCGATCCTTCTGGCAGGACTATCTGCACGAGCAGCAGGCGGCGCGCTTCAGCCGCCTGGACGAGCCTTTTCAGCAGCGCCTGGATGCGTTGCTCGAACAATCGAAAACGCTGAGCGATGGCGACTATTTTGCCCAGGTCGAGCATATCTGCGCAGCGCGTGAGGTCGCGAAACGGCAGCTTTTGCTTGAATTGAGCCGAGAGGCAATCCAGCGCCACGGCCTGTGAACGAAACAGCCCGCCGAGAGGCGGGCTGTTCGCTGGGGTGGGACGGTCAGCGGCGGCGGAACAGCGGCAGCGGTTCGTCGGTGGCGGCCTGGTAGGTCACCGAGAAGTCCTTCAGGCCTTGCAGCGCGTCTTCCGGGTCCTTGTCGGCACGGATGGCGAATGCGTCGAAGCCGCAGCGGGCCATGAAGAACAGCTGGTCGCGCAGTACATCGCCGATGGCGCGCAGTTCGCCTTTGAACTTGTAGCGGTCACGCAGCAGGCGCGCATTGGAGTAGCTGCGGCCGTCGGTGAATGCCGGGAAGTTCAGGGCGATGACCTGGAAGTGGTGCACGTCTTCGCCGATTTCCTCCGCTTCCTGGTCGCTGTCCAGCCATACACCCAGGCCGCCATCGCGGGCCTTGAGCACATGGGCATGGTCGCGCCACATCTGCAGCGGGACGATGTAGTCGTCGCAGTTGGTCAGCTCGTCGAACGAGGTTTCCTTGGGCAGCAGGTGCCAGGTTTCGTCGACGATCTGGTTGTTCTTAATGATTCGCTGCATAGACGCGTTCCTTGAAGGGGTCGATGCCGATACGCTGGTAAGTGTCGATGAAACGCTCTTCCTCGGTACGTTGCTCGACGTACACGGCAATCAGCTTCTCGATCACATCGGCCATGTCATCCTGCGCGAAGGACGGGCCAAGGATCTTGCCCAGGCTTGCGCCGCGCGCGGCGTTGCCACCCAGCGACACCTGGTAGAACTCCTCACCCTTCTTGTCCACGCCGAGGATGCCGATGTGGCCCACGTGGTGGTGGCCGCAGGCGTTCATGCAGCCGGAGATGTTCAGGTCGATTTCGCCGATGTCGAACAGGTAGTCCAGGTCGTCGAAACGGCGCTGGATGGACTCGGCAATCGGGATCGACTTGGCGTTGGCCAGCGAGCAGTAGTCACCACCCGGGCAGCAGATGATGTCGGTCAGCAGGCCGATGTTCGGGGTGGCGAAGCCGCCCTCGCGCAGTTCCAGCCACAGCGCGTGCAGCTGGCGCTGCTCGACGTCGGCGAGGATGATGTTCTGCTCGTGCGAGGTGCGCAGGAAGCCGAAGCTGTAGCGTTCGGCCAGGTCGGCCACGGCGTCCAGCTGCTTGTCGGTCAAGTCACCCGGGGCAACACCGGTCGGCTTGAGTGACAGGGTCACAGCCACGTAACCCGGGCGTTTGTGGGCACGGGTGTTGCGCGAGCGCCAGCGGGCGAACCCTGGGTACTCGGCATCCAGTGCGGTGTAGTCGACGTTGTCGAGTGCGAGGTACTCGGGGTCGACGAAGTGGCGCGACACACGCTGCACTTCGGCCTCGGTCAGGGTGGTGCTGCCGCCTCGCAGGTGGACCATTTCGGCCTCGACCTTTTCGGCGAACACTTCCGGGGTAAGGGCCTTGACCAGGATCTTGATCCGCGCCTTGTACTTGTTGTCACGGCGACCGTAACGGTTGTACACGCGCAGGATGGCGTCGAGGTAGCTGATCAGGTCCTGCCACGGCAGGAACTCGTTGATGAACGAGCCCACCACCGGGGTACGGCCCAGGCCGCCACCGACCAGCACACGGAAGCCCAGTTCGCCGGCAGCGTTGCGCACCGGCTCCAGGCCGATGTCGTGCACTTCGATGGCCGCGCGGTCTTCCTGCGAGCCGTTGATGGCGATCTTGAACTTGCGTGGCAGGTAGGCGAATTCCGGGTGGAAGGTGGTCCACTGGCGGACGATTTCACACCATGGGCGCGGGTCGACGATTTCGTCTGCGGCCACACCGGCGAACTGGTCGGTGGTGGTGTTGCGCAGGCAGTTGCCGCTGGTCTGGATCGCGTGCATCTGCACGGTGGCCAGCTCGGCGAGAATGTCCGGGATGTCTTCCAGCGCCGGCCAGTTGTACTGCACGTTCTGGCGCGTGGAGATGTGGGCATAGCCCTTGTCGTAGTCGCGAGCGATCCTGGCCAGGGTGCGGACCTGGTTGGCGTTCAGCTGGCCGTACGGCACCGCGACACGCAGCATCGGCGCGAAACGTTGGATATAAAGGCCGTTCTGCAGGCGCAGAGGGCGGAATTCTTCTTCGCTCAGCTCACCGGCCAGGTAGCGGCGGGTCTGATCACGGAACTGCTTGACGCGGTCCTCGATGATCCGCTGATCGTACTCGTCGTATACGTACATAAAAGTCCTGTCTCAGGCATGCAGCTATTCGCGCGCACGGCCGCGCACTCCGGTACGGAGCCGGGGAACGATATCAGGTTGCAGTTATGCGCTAAAGTGATGTTTTTGCATATGAAAAGAACCAAATGGACTATGTGAGATTGACTGCCATTTGTGCGTTGAGCGTCGCCAGGCGTTTATAATCCGACGTTTGCTTCGCAGAGATGTGACCCCATGCTCAAGGCCCTGTGCCAAAGCTTGTGCCTTGTCTTGCCACTGATGGCAAATGCGCAACCGGCTTCGGTGGTGTTCCTCAACCCGGGGCTGTCCACCGAGACGTTCTGGACCAGCTACACCCGCTTCATGCAGGCCGCCGCGGACGAGCTGGGCATGACCCTGCAGGTGCAATACAGCGAGCGCCGCGCTGACCTGACACTGACTCAGGCCCGGGCGATCCTGAGCGCGCCGCACCGGCCCGATTACCTGGTACTGGTCAACGAGCAGTACGTGGCACCGGAAATCCTGCGCCTGTCGCGTGGCACCGGGGTGAAGCTGCTGCTGGTCAACAATGGCCTGACCACCAGCCAGCGCCTCAGCATCGAGGCTCAGCCCGACAAGTATGCCGAGCCGCTGGGTACCTTGATGAGCAACGACGAGCAGGCGGGCTACCAGATGTTGCACTCGATGCTCGCACAACTGCCTCGCAACGCAGGGCCGGTGGATCTGCTGGCCTTTGCCGGGGTCAAGACCACCCCGGCCTCGCAGTTGCGCGTTGAGGGCATGCGCCGAGCCCTGGCCGATTTCCCACAGGTGCGCTTGCGGCAGGTGGTATACGGCGGCTGGAACCGTCAGCGCGCCTATGAGCAAGCGACGCAGTTGCTGGAGCGTTACCCGGCCACCCGCCTGGTGTGGTCGGCCAATGACCAGATGGCTTTTGGTGCCATGCAGGCGTTCGAGGAGGCCGGGTACACGCCGGGGCGTGACGTGCTGTTCGGTGCCGTCAATAGCTCGCCCGAAGCCTTGCGCGCGCGTATCGATGGGCGCTTGAGCGTGCTGATGGGTGGACATTTCACCCTTGGCGGTTGGGCCATGGTGATGCTGCACGATGATGCCCACGGGCTGGCGTTGAACCGCGACGGCCTGCGCGAGCGCCGTGTTCCGGTATTGCAGGAAATCGATCAGGCCAAGGCAAGGCGTTGGCTGAAGCTACTGGAAAGGGACGACTACGGCGTCGATTTTCGGCGTTACAGCGCCGAAGGGCGACCGCCCGGTTACCGTTACCCGTTTCTGGCGTCACCGGTCGAATATTGAATGACCCTGCTTGAGGGAAGGGCATTGCTCGTCTTAACTGCTGGTGGTGAAGTGCATTCCCATAACCACTACAAGAGGCAATGCAATGGGAAACCCAACCAAGGTCCGCAAAGCTGACAGCAGTGTCGATGCCTGGGCGATCCTCTGCCTGATCGTTCTGGTGGTGGTCACTGCCGTGTATTGGGTCAGCCACCAGTGACTTGCAACTCAAGACCGTGATGTAGCAGGGCGCCTGCGGGAGGGAATCTCGCAGGCGCTTTATTAGTGCCTGTGGCCGCCTCTTCGCGGTGAAAACATATCCCTTGAGAATGGCGCAGTACCGTCGTAGGAGCGGGTT
>NZ_JBICKE010000059.1:0-30808 GCF_043103865.1 Pseudomonas sp. yb_5 | reverse complement strand
AATACATGCGCTCCTATCATCCGGCCCCTGCGCTGCGCTCCGGGGTCCCCTCACTCCGGCCTTGCTCCCGGCAGGACCGCGCCGAAGGCCCCATCCTGGGGCCTCAGCGCTTGACGGGCATCCATGCCCGTCACCTGCCTCCGCAAGGCCTGCGTTCGGCCTCCTGAAGTCGCGAAGATCAAGATCAAGATCAAGATCAAGATCAAGATCAACAGCAACAGCAACAGCAACAGCAACAGCAACAGCAACAGCAACGCAGCAACGCAGCAACGCAGAAACAGCACAGTACAGTTTTGCCTTGTTATTTCCATTGACTGTACCGGTCGGTGACTCCGCATAATGACGCCTCGAATTCACCCGGAGGTGGCATGCGCAAGACAGTCCTGGTACTGGTGGAAACCGTCGACGATTACCTGCCCATGCTGGAGCAGGCCGGTTACCACCTGATCCGTGCCCCTTCGCCGAAACTGCGCGCCGATGCCATTCATCGCCACGCCGAAGAAATCGATGCGGTCCTCACCCGTGGGCCGCTGGGGCTATCCGCCGCCGAAATTGACGCATTACCCAGATTGCAGATCATCTGCGTGATCGGCGCCGGCTACGAGCAGGTCGACCTGGCCGCCGCCGCTGCCCGCGGCATAACCGTCACCAATGGCGCAGGGGCCAATGCCGCGGCCGTCGCCGACCACACCCTGGCCCTGCTGCTGGCGCTGCTGCGCGACATCCCCCGTGCCGATGCCAGCACGCGGCGCGGTGAATGGAACCGGGTGATCAGCCCCTCGGTGAGTGGCAAGCGCCTAGGCATTCTCGGCCTCGGCGCAGTAGGGCTGGCGATCGCCAAGCGGGCCCACTTGGGCTTCGACATGCACGTCAGCTACCACAGCCGCACAGCACGCCAGGGGGTGCCCTATACCTGGCACGACAGCCCACGACACTTGACTGAAGCCGTCGACATCCTGGTGGTGGCCACCCCCGGTGGCGCCAACACCCGGCATCTGGTCGATGCCCACGTCCTTCAGGCCCTGGGGGCTGACGGTTATCTGGTGAACATCGCCCGTGCCAGCGTGGTCGACACGCAGGCCCTGATTGCTGCATTGCAGCGTGGCCAGCTGGCTGGCGCCGCGCTGGATGTATTCGATGACGAGCCGGCAGTGCCCGATGCACTCAAGGCCTTGCCCAACACCGTGCTCACACCCCACGTGGCTGGCCAATCGCCAGAAGCCGCGCGCGACACGGTGGCCTTGGTGCTACGCAACCTGCAGGCGTTCTTTGCCGGTGAGCCAGTTTTGACCCCGGTACGCCCGTAACCCTTTTCCAGATATCTGCCTGGCAGCGCCCGGGCAACAAGGAGTGTGTGCATGCAACTCGAAATATTCCAGGTCGATGCCTTTTCCACTGAACCGTTCGGTGGCAACCCGGCCGCAGTGATCCCGCTGGACAGCTGGCTGCCGGACGATGTGCTGCAGCGCATTGCCGAAGAAAACAACCTGTCAGAAACAGCCTACTTCGTGCGCAACGGCGAAACGTTTGACTTGCGTTGGTTTACCCCCGCCGTGGAGGTCGACCTGTGCGGCCATGCTACCTTGGCCTCGGCTTACGTGCTGTTCGAGCAACTGGGTGAGCAGGCGCAAGTGCTGCGCTTCAATACCCGCAGTGGCGAGTTGCGCGTCAGCCGTGGCACTGATGGCCTGCTGGCCATGGACTTCCCGGCCAAGCAACCCGTAGCGGTGGACATACCGGCGGGCTTGTTGCAGGCGCTGGGCTTGAGCCAGGCTCAGGTGGTTTACCACAGTGACGATTATGTGGTGCTGATCGATGACGCCTTGCTGCTCGATACGTTGAACCCAGATTTTGTTGCACTGTCGGCCTTCGACGTCCGTGGCATTGCCGTGACCGCGGCAGGGCGTGGCTTTGACTTCGTCACCCGCTGGTTCGGCCCGCGGGTTGGTGTGAATGAAGACCCGGTAACCGGTTCGGCACACACCTCGCTGGCGCCGGTATGGGCCCAGAGGCTGGGCAAGAAGGTGCTGAACTGCGAGCAGGGCGGGGCACGCAAAGGGCAATTGCAGTGTGAAGTGCCGGGCAATGGCCGCGTAATCATCAGTGGGCGGGCGGCGTTGTACCTGCGGGGCAATGTGTACATCTAGTATGGCGTGTGATGCCCTGGGGGCTTCTATAATTGCAGGCCCATCTTTCCGTTCAAGGAGCCACCCATGGACCTGGAAAAACACGGCACCTGCCTGTGCGGCGACACGCGGCTGACGGTCAGCGTCGACAATACCCATATCAGCGCTTGTCATTGCAGCATGTGCCGCAAGTGGACCGGTGGCCCGCTGCTGGTGGTGCACTGCAGCAAGCCTCCGCTGATCGAAGGGCGTGCGCCGAGCGTCTATGATTCGTCCGACTGGGCCCAGCGTGCTTTCTGTGGCCGCTGTGGTACGCACCTGTACTACCGGCTCAAGGCCAACGACTTCCACGCCGTGCCGGTCGGCCTGCTCGATGGCGACCAAGCCTGGGATTTCGACCTGCAGATCTTCGTCGAACAGAAACCCGCGTGGTACTGCTTCGCCAATCAGACCAAGGAGCTGTCCGGCCAAGAGGTGTTCGAGCAGAACAGCTGATTCAACGTCATGTTGTACGGGGGCATTCCGTCGGCGAATGCCTCCATACAATTCTGCGTGAACTTGCCAAACCGGTGCATTCCTGAGAAAAGGGCGGTTTTTTTTTTTCAGCGTTTGGAGTGTACCCGTGAGCCAAGAACTGCAGATCATCGACCTGGTCGAGGGAGACGGCAAAGCCGCCGTCAAAGGTGCCCTGATCACCACCCAGTACACCGGCTGGCTGGCCGATGGCAGCGAGTTCGACTCGTCCTGGTCGCGCGGTAAGCCGTTTCAGTGCGTAATCGGTACCGGCAGGGTAATCAAAGGCTGGGACCAAGGCCTGATGGGTATGCGCGTTGGCGGCAAGCGCAAGCTGCTGGTACCGGCGCACCTGGGCTATGGCGAACGCAGCGTAGGGGCGATCCCACCGAATTCGGACCTGACCTTCGAGATCGAACTGCTGGAAGTGCTCACGCGGGATGATTGAGTGGGCACGTTGCAACCCGAAATTCTTGCACCTTACACAATTGCGCAACACCCAGCCCCTAATCTAGGCCTTGCCTAGGGAACGGCATCCACCTCCAGGGAGGAACCAAACGGGTTCGGGGCACTCTGACCCTCACGCGTTGCCAGGGATGGCATTCACTACATGGGCGCCCTGCAACTGGCCGGGCGATGTGGCGGGTAAACCCGATTTTCTCTGCCACACGAGCCTGCCTTGATGAAGTTGCCAACACTCTTCCGCCGTCGCCGTCACTTGCTGCTGAGTCTGTTGCTCACAGCCATCGCCGTACCGTTGGCGCTGGAGGCTGTCGAAAGCCGGGCACGACCGGTGGATGGCACCCAGACCCTGGTGTTTCTGCGTCATGGCGAGAAGCCGGGCGAGGGGCTCGGGCAGTTGAACTGCCAGGGCCTCAACCGTGCACTGGACCTGGCCAGTGTACTGCCCGAGCGCTTCGGCAAGGCCGACTACGTGTTTGCCGCCAACCCCACGCGGCATGTCGAGGAAGGCAGCCGGGACGAAAGCTACAGCTATATCCGCCCATTGATGACCATCACCCCCAGTGCCATCCGCCTCGGCTTGCCGGTGAATATCGACTACGGCGCCAACGACACTGCTGAACTGGCCGATGAGTTGCTGAGCGACAAGTACCGCAATGCGACCATCTACACTGCCTGGTCCCACGGCTACCTGCCGGAACTGATCAACACCGTGGCCGGCAAGGCCCTGGGGGAGGAGCGGGTGATCACCGAGGATTGGAGCGGCGAAGACTTCGACACGCTCTATGTACTGACCCTGACCTGGCAAAACGGCAAAGCCAGCCTGCTGAGCCGTAATGTGCGCCAAGGCCTGAATGACGGTGCGCATAGCTGCCCGACCTGATCCGCTGGTACTGTTTGGCAAGGAAGCTGGAACAGGGATGAGCGATGAAACAGCGGGTAACGGTGATCGGTGGTGGAGTGGTGGGCCTGGCGACGGCTTACGCGCTGGTTCGGGAAGGGTGGTCGGTTGACCTGATCGAGGCCCGCGACAGCCTGGCGTCGGCCACCAGCTTTGCCAATGGCGGGCAATTGTCCTATCGCTATGTGGCGCCGCTGGCTGATGCCGGGGTGCCGTGGCAGGCGCTGGGCTGGCTGTTGCAGGGCGAGTCGCCATTGCGATTGCGCTTGCGCATGGACCCGGCCCAGTGGCGCTGGCTGCTGGCATTCACCCTGGCTTGCCGGCGAAGCGTCAATCGCCGTAATGCCGGGCAATTGCTTGAGCTGGCGCTTTACAGTCAGGCCGTTCTGGCGCAATGGCGCGAGGACCAGAACCTGGGGGATTTTGCCTGGCGGCGCAATGGCAAGCTGGTGGCATTTCGCAGTGAACGGGCCTTTGCCCAAGGCCGGGAACAGTTGGCGGACCCGTCCAGTCAGCAGGTGCTGGCGGCTACCGAGCTGCGCGGGCTGGAGCCTGCCCTGGATGGCGCACCGTTTGTGGGTGGCGTGTTCACGGCGGGCGAAGAGGTTGGCGATTGTCACGTGTTTTGCTTGCGGCTGGAGGCGCTGTTGCGCGCGTCGGGCCAGTGCCATTTCCTGCTTGGCCGGCCGGTGACGCAATTGCTTCAGCGCCAGGGCCAGGTCGTGGCACTGCAACTGGGCGATCAGCAGCTGGACGTGGAGCAGTTGGTGCTGTGTGCCGGGCATCGCGGCCCAGGCTTGGCATTACCGGGGGTGCAGATACCAGTCTACCCGCTGAAGGGCTATAGCCTGACGGCACCGATCAGCGCCGCGCACCTGCCCCCGGAGGTGAGCCTTACCGACTATGAGCGCAAGATCGTCTACGCCCGCCTGGGGCAGCAGCTGCGGGTAGCGGCGATGGTGGACATTGTCGGGTTCGATGAGTCGGTGGACATGCGCCGTTTGCAGAGCATGCGGCGGCTGGCGCTGGAGACGCTGCCGAGGGCGGCGGATTATGGCCAGGCGGTGGAGTGGGCGGGGATGCGGCCGGCGACACCGACCGGGGTGCCGATCATCGGTGGGACGGTGTACCGCAACCTGTGGCTGAACCTGGGGCATGGGGCGTTGGGATTCACCTTGGCCTGTGGCAGTGCGCAGCGTTTGGCCAGGATGATGCGTTAAGCGGGCCGGCCTCTTCGCGGCTAAAGCCGCTCCTACGAGGACCCCACGGTATTCAGGCTTGCGCTGGTCCTGTAGGAGCGGCTTTAGCCGCGAAGAGGCCGGTACAGGCGAAGGATATCTAGCGGCCGAAGCGCATCGGCCATCCCACCACTTTCTTCGCCCGTGGCGTCGCATAGGTGCGCACTTTGGACGTGCTCAAGCCCATGCGCACCAGCGATTCGGCAATGGTCACCGCTGCACTCACACCATCCACCACCGGCACGCCGGTACGTTGGCGAATCTGCTCGTCCAGCCCGGCCATGCCGCCACAACCCAGGCAGATCACCTCGGCCTTGTCGTCACGCACTGCGCGTTCGGCCTGCTCGACAATCGCCTCCACGGCCCGCAGCGGGTCGGCTTCCAGTTCCAGCACCGCCAGCCCGCTGGCTCGCACCGAGGCGCAGCGGTCATACAGGCCCGAGAGCTTCAGGCGGTCCTCGATCAATGGCACGGTGCGGTCAAGCGTGGTTACTACGGAATAGGCGTGGCCCAGGTACATTGCTGTGCTGGCGGCGGCGTCAGTAATGTCCACCACAGGCACGTTAAGCAGTTCCTGCAGGCCTTCGCGGCCGTGTTCGCCATAACCGGCCTGGATCACGGCATCGTAAGGCCCTTCAAAGGCCAGGACCCGGTCCATCACCGCGATGGCCGCCAGGTAGCTCTCGAAGTTGCCCTCCACCGACTCGGCGCCGAACCAGGGTGTGAGGCCGACGATTTCGGTACCGGGTGCGGCCACCGCACGGGCCTGCTCGGCAATGGCCTGGGTAATGGCTTCGGTGGTGTTGACGTTGGCGATCAGAATACGCATGGGCAGTCCTCCTTGATCAATGGCCGCTGTGGTCGACGGCGATGCACTCGCCGCTGACGTCGTGGTAATGGCGGTTACGTGGCGCGATCAGCAGGTACAGGGTGGCGGCGATGCCGGCACCGATCAGCCAGGAGAACGGCGCGATACCGTGGAAGTTGGGCACCAGGGCCAGCACGATGGCCAGCAGTGCGGCCGGCACGAAGGCGGCCACGGCGCGCAGGTTGATGCCCTTGCTGTAGTGATAGGCACCGGCCGGGTGCTCGGTATACAGCTCTGGCACGTTGATGCAGCCTTTGCGCAGCAACCAGTAGTCGGACATGATCACGCCGTACAGCGGGCCGAGCAGGGCGCCCAGGCCCGACAGGAAGTACACGATCACCAGCGGGCTGTTGTACAGGTTCCAGGGCAGGATCAGCACCGCCAGGGTGGCGCTGATCAGCCCGGCACGGCGGAAGTTCAGGTGGCGCGGCGCCAGGTTGCTGAGTACGAAGGCCGGGGCGACGAAGTTGGCCATGATGTTCACCGCCACGGTGACGATCAGGAAGGCCAGGCAGCCGAGCACCAGGAATGGCGTGCTGGGTATGGCGGCGACGATCTGCGTCGGGCTGTCGATGATCTGGCCGTTGATCTGGAACTGCGCGCCGCACAGCACCACGGTGATCACGGCGAATACCAGGATGTTCACCGGCAGGCCCCAGAAGTTGCCGACGCGGATGGTCTTGCGGCAAGGCGAGGAGCGGGCGAAGTCACAGAAGTTCAGCACCAGGGTGCCGTAGATCGCCAGCCACAGTGCGCCGCCGGCAAAGATGTTGCGCCACATCTCATAGCCGGTCAGCGGGGTAGCCACCGACCAGGCAATGCGCGCGTCGGCCTTGACGTACATGAACACCGCCAGTGCGGCGACGGTCAGCAGGATCACAGGCCCGGCAAAGGCCTCGTAACGGCGCACCATCTCCATGCCGTAGGCCAGGATCACCAGCTGCACCAGCCAGATCGACACGAAACACACCCAGCCCAGGCTCGACAGGCCGAGGATGCTGTCGTGGTCGTAGGCTGCCAGTTGCGGCCACACGGCGGTGAGCAGCACCCGCAGCACCACCGATGCCAGGTAGGTCTGGATGCCGAACCAGGCGATGGCGATGATGGCTCGGATCAGCGCCGGTATCTGCGCGCCGTGGATGCCGAAGGCAATGCGGCTGATGACCGGGAACGGTACCCCGGTTTTCTGCCCCATGTAACCCGACAGGTTCATGAAGAAGTACACCAGTGCCGCGCCGATGGCCAGCGACAACAGAATTTGCCAGCCGCCCAGGCCGAGGGCGAACAAGCCCATGGCGAACGAGTAGTTGGCGATATTGTGCACATCGTTTGTCCACAGCGCGAAGATGCTGTAGCCGCCCCAGCGACGGCCTTCCATACGCGTTGGCGCCAGGTCGCGGTTATGCAGGCGCGGGCTGAGAACAAGGTCCGGCTGGTGGCCGGCAAGCGTGGACGCGGGGTGTGTGCTGGCGACGGATTGTTCAGGGGCAAGGTCGAGGCTGCTACTCATTCCGGCGGGCTCCTGATGCACATGGACTGCGATGAGCGGGCATGCGCACGGGCTCGCCATCTCGTCGGTGCAGCGTTGGCATCACAGGGTTGTGGGCGCGGCGGCCGATATTGGGTCGGCGTCGCGGATTCTTGTGTATCTATGTTTTGTTTAAGTTGTATACAAAACACGAACGCACAAAAGCGAGTTCCATGCCAAGGGAAGAGCAGGTTTCAGCAGGCGATCATTTCGAACTTATCTTGTTAAAAGGTAAGTTAATGAAATACAGAGAATATAAGTTGACCAAGTGAACAAGTTATATTTTTTGAAAGATTGATTAGTTGATCATTTGGTCAAAATAACGGGTGGAAAGTGTGTAACGAATTGGGGCGCTGCTGAAGAAAGTGCACACAAAAATGGCACCTATGGTTACGTTTTTGTGTACAAAAAATAGTCAACTTTTCCAGTGCTGGCCTCTTCGCGGGCACGCCTGCAAAGAGGCCAGCACAGGTGCCCATCAATCCATTGGCGGCAACCGCCGCTTGACCGGGGTCTTCTTGATGATCGCGGTATTGGTCTCAGCCAGCACATTCATGAGATCGAGCAGCGTGTCCAGCTGCTCCATCGAGCGCACATGCAGTCGGGCTATGAAGCAGTCCTCGCCAATGACCTTGTCGCATTCGGTGAACTCAGGAATCGCAATGATCTGGCGCTCCACTTCTTGCAGCTTCCCCGGCAGCGGACGGATGCGCACGATCGCCTGCAACTGGTAGCCAAAGGCGCGCGGGTCGACCTCCACGGTGTAGCCGCGCAGCACGCCGCGCTCTTCGAGCCGGCGCAGGCGCTCGCTGACGCTGGGTGCGGACAGCCCGCTGACCTGCGCCAGCGCCTTGAGCGAGCGGCGCGAGTCCTCCATCAGTGCGTTGATCAATAATTGGTCAATGGCATCGGTCATGCTCACCTCATCAGGTAATTCGTGTTATTTGCCTTGATAGTAAAGGCAGACCCACGAATATGCCTTGGTTATCCGCTGGATGGCCAGCCTGCAGCCTTTGCATACTGTTGCCATTATCAAAGGGAGGTTTGAGATGGACAGTTCATTGCGCCGCGGCTCGCTGGAAATGGTCGCCGCCATGCTGATTTCCGGGACCATTGGCTGGTTCGTGCTGGTGTCCGGCCAGCCGGTGCTGGATGTGGTGTTCTGGCGCTGCGTGTTCGGTGCCGTGACCTTGCTGGCGATTTGCGCCGCGTTTGGCTTTCTGCGCCCAGGTGTGATCAGCCGCACGGCATTTTTGCTGGCGATTGCCAGTGGGGCGGCCATTGTCGGCAACTGGCTGCTGTTGTTTGCCTCGTACGCGCGGGCGTCGATTGCCATCGGCACGGCGGTTTACAACGTGCAGCCATTCATTCTGGTGGGGCTGGCGGCGCTGTTTCTGGGCGAAAAGATCACCTTGGCCAAGGTGACCTGGCTGAGTGTGGCGTTCCTCGGCATGCTGGCCATCGTCAGTGCCCACGGCGCTGGGCAAAGTAATGGCGAGGACTATCTGCTGGGGATTGCCCTGGCGCTGGGGGCGGCGTTTCTGTATGCAATCGCGGCCTTGATCATCAAGCGCCTGAGTGGCACGCCCCCGCACCTGATAGCGCTGATTCAGGTAACCACGGGTGTACTGCTGCTGGCGCCGTGGGTCACGCTTGGCGGGTTGCCGGTTGAAGTGCCGGCGTTGGCCAGCTTGTTGACACTGGGCATGGTGCACACCGGCCTGATGTATGTGCTGTTGTACAGCGCCATCCAGCGTTTGCCCACGGCGTTGACCGGTGCGCTGTCGTTCATTTACCCGATTGCGGCAATTCTGGTGGACTGGGTGGCGTTCGGGCACCGCCTGGCGCCGCTGCAGTGGCTGGGCGTGGGGTTGATCCTGCTGGCGGCAGCGGGCATGCAGCAGGGGTGGTGGTTCCGCTCGGCGCGGCATCCTGTAGGCGCGGGTTTACCCGCGAAGAGGCCCGCAAGGTAGAATGCCGCTTTTTGCCAGCCTGCGATCCGCCATGACCTCGCCCATCGACACCCTTGAGCAACACCTGCTTGCCGCCCTCGACCCTGCACCACGGGAAACCCGCCGCCTGTTTCACGGCCGCGGCCGCTGCTGGCAGGGCCTGGAGCAGGTCACCGTCGACTGGCTGCAGGGCGTGCTGTCGGTCGCCTTGTTCCGTGAGCCGCCCGAGGGCCAGCTCGCCGAACTGGAAGCCATGCTGCGCAGCTTGGCCGAGCGCCCGCAGTGGACTGGGCAGGCAGTCATCATCCAGCACCGCTACCTGCCCGACAGCCCGGGCCAGTGGCTGCTGGGCGAGCCGTGCCAGCAACGCGAAGTGATCGAGGACGGCCTGACCTACCTGCTGGACTTGGGCGTGCGGCAAAACAATGGCCTGTTCCTCGACATGCGCTATGGCCGCCGCTGGGTGCGCGAGCAGGCCGCGGGCAAGCGCGTGTTGAACCTTTTTGCTTATACCTGCGGCTTTTCCGTGGCAGCGATTGCCGGTGGCGCTGAGCAGGTGGTGAACCTGGACATGGCCAAGTCGGCCCTGTCGCGGGGCCGGGACAACCATCGCCTCAATGGCCACGATGCATCACGGGTGGCATACCTGGGGCATGAACTGTTCAAGTCGTGGGGCAAGGTGCGCAAGTACGGGCCTTATGACCTGATCATCATCGACCCGCCAACCTTCCAGCGTGGCAGCTTTGTGCTGACCCAGGATTACGCAAAGATCCTGCGGCGTTTGCCTGAGTTGTTGAGCGAAGGCGGGACGGTGCTGGCGTGTGTCAACGACCCGGGGATCGGGCCTGAGTTTCTGATCGAAGGCATGGCAGCGCAGGCGCCTTCGCTGGCTTATGTCGAGCGTCTGGAAAACCCGCCGGAGTTTCCGGACGTTGACCCGGCGGGGGGGCTGAAGGCCTTGGTGTTCCGCCGGGTTTGATGTTGCTTGTGCGTTACTGACCGGTATAGATCTGGTCAAACACCCCACCATCATTGAAGTGGGTCTTCTGCACGGTACGCCAGTCACCGAAGGTTTTCTCCACCGACAGGAAGTCCACTTTCGGGAAGCGGTCGGTGTACTTGGCCAGTACCGTTGCATCACGCGGGCGCAGGTAGTTGTTGGCGGCGATCTCCTGGGCTGCTGGTGACCACAGGTACTTCAGGTATTCCTCGGCCACGGCCTGGGTGCCTTTCCTGGCCACCACCCTGTCGACCACCGTCACCGGTGGCTCGGCTTCGGCCGATACGCTTGGGTAGACCACTTCGAACTGGTCGCGGCCAAACTCGCGGGCGATCATCTCGGCTTCGTTCTCGAAGGTGACCAGTACGTCACCGATCTGGTTGGTCATGAACGTGGTGGTGGCGGCACGGCCACCGGTGTCCAGCACGGGTGCCTGCTTGAACAGCCTGCCGACGAAGTCGCGGGCTTTGCTTTCATCGCCGCCTTGCTTGAGTACGTAGCCCCAGGCCGACAGGTAGGTATAGCGGCCATTACCCGAGGTTTTCGGGTTGGGCACGATCACCTGCACACCGTCCTTGAGCAGGTCGGGCCAGTCTTTCAGGGCTTTTGGGTTGCCCTTGCGCACGATGAACACCGTGGCCGAGGTGAATGGCGCGCTGTTGTTCGGCAGGCGGGTTACCCAGTTGTCGGGCACCAGCTTGCCCTTGTCTGCCAGGGCGTTGATGTCGGTGGCCATGTTCATGGTGATGACATCGGCCGGCAGACCATCGATCACCGCACGCGCCTGCTTGCTCGAGCCGCCGAAGGACATCTGCACGTTGACCTTCTCGTTGTGTTCGGCTTCCCAGTGCTTCTGGAAGGCCGGGTTGTAGTCCTTGTAGAAGTCGCGCATCACGTCGTAGGAAACGTTGAGCAGGGTGGGGGCGGCCTGGGCGAGGTTACCCAGGGCCAGGCCTGCGGCGAGCAGCGAGGCGGTGAAGAGCTTTTTCACGATGCTTCCTTGTTCTTGAAGGGTGTTGGGGCAGATTGCCAGCGACTATAGCGGGTGGGTTTATACGGGTTAAAGAACAAAAAATGCTTTGGTTATGCTTCTGCCTGTGCCGGCCTCTTCGCGGGTAAACCCGCTCCTACGGGGGACCGCGCACGGTCCGCGCCTGTTGTAGGAGCGGGTTTACCCGCGAAGAGGCCGGCACAGGCGCTATCACGCTTTGGGAAACAACCCATTCCCACAGCGAGAACAGAACGCTGCCCCATGCTCGTGGGTCTTCTTGCAGCAGGTCGGGCAATCATGCTGCAACTGCTCCCCGCGCATGGCATTTGCCAGCTCTGCCGTGAAGATACCGGTCGGCACGGCAATGATCGAATAACCGGTGATCATCACCAGCGACGACAGCACCTGCCCCAGCGGAGTCTTCGGCACGATGTCGCCAAAGCCCACGGTGGTCAGGGTAACGATGGCCCAGTAGATGCCTTTGGGGATGCTGGTAAAACCATGCTCAGGCCCTTCGATCACGTACATCAGCGTGCCGAACACGGTCACCAGCGTCGATACCGTCACCAGGAACACGATGATCTTCTGTTTGCTGCCGCGCAGTGCCTCCATCAGGTAATGGGCCTGCTTGAGGTACGGGCTGAGCTTGAGTACACGGAAGATCCGCAGCATCCGTATCACACGAATGATCAACAGGTACTGGGCGTCGCTGTAGTACAGCGCGAGGATCCCCGGCACGACCGCCAGTAAATCGACCAGGCCATAGAAACTGAAGGCATAGCGCAACGGCTTCGGCGAGCAGTACAGGCGGGTGATGTATTCGGCCAGGAAGATCGCGGTAAAGCCCCACTCGATGCCGGCCAGCAGGCCGGCGTAGCCTTGGTGTACTTCGTCGATGCTGTCGAGGATCACCGTGACCAGGCTGGCCAGGATGATCAGTAGCAGGATCTTGTCGAAGCGGCGACCGGCTACGGTGTCGGTCTGGAAGACGATGACGAAGAGCCGCTCGCGCAGACTCGCTGGGTTGTTCATTGGCTCGTTCCACAAAAGCGATGGGCTGAGCCTAGGGGTTGCGTTTCAGCTGTGCAAGCGGCTGGCGTTGCGCTGCCTGGGTTGTGCCAGGTAGCTGCCCAAGTGCATCAGCCAACAGGCGGCAACGAAGGGGGCGGTCAGGGCAGGCAGCGGCAACAGCTTGAACAGCGGTTGCAGCAGCAGGGCCAGGGCTACTGCCAGCAACGTCACCCATGGCTTTTCGCCCTGGCGGCTAAACGCCAAGGCTGCCAGCGCGGCGTTGAAGCCGCAAAGGCCTAACCATGCGGCCTGTGCCTGATCCGCGAGCAACGCCACGCCGCCACCAATGGCCGAACCGATCACCGCCCACATCGCCGCATAGGGATTGGCGATGAACATGCCGACGATGATCAGCAACCCGGCCAAGGGCTGGTCGAGCAGGAAAATCTGGCCCACGCCGCGGGCCAACGCATACAGCGGGTCGGCTTCGACGAAGCCGCTGGGCGAGGGGCTGGCGACCAGCAGTGTGGCCCAGCCCAGCAATACGAAAGGGGAGGTGTAGGCAATCAGCAACTTGCCGCCGCGCTTGCGCCACTGGTGGGTGATGATGCTGGACAGGCCGCCGGCGGCGATTATCAGTGGCGGCAGGATCGCTGACCAGGGCAGCACGGCGCTGATCAGGATGCCGATCAGCACGCCGTTGTAGCAATACAGCCCCGCTTGGCGGTCGGCACGGTCATAGCCGCGTGCCTGGGCGGTGAGCAGGCCGGCCAAGGCACCAAGCAGCGCGCCGCCGACCAGGTTGGGCGCCGTCAGCAGGATGGCCAGCAGGCAGCACAGGCCGCACAGGGGGTTGCGCAGCAGCAGCACCTGGCTGAAGCCGTTGAGTAACGCCGTGGCCCAGTCGGGGCACGGGTTGACGAAATTTTTGGTGTACATGGGGCAGTCAGTGAGGTTGATGGGGAGCGGTGGGCCTCTTTGGGCCTCGGTTTTCCGCGGTTGGGTAGAGCGGTATTCGGGGAGGGCTTTGCCCTCCAATCGCGACACAAGGACGCTCCCACAGGGATCGCATTCCCTTGTGCCAGCGCGGCCCTGTGGGAGCGGCCTTGTGTCGCGAAAGGGGCGCAACGCGCCCCCGGCAATCTCAGATCAAAGTCTCGATCCGCAGCGTGTTGGTCGTACCCGGCTTGCCGAAAGGCACGCCAGCGGTGATCAGCAACGTGTCGCCACGGCTGGCCATGCCTTGCGCCTGGGCAATCTCCAGGGCGGTGGAAACCACCTCGTCGACCTGACGCAGGCGGTCGTTGACCACCGAATGCACACCCCAGGCCACGCTGAGGCGGCGCGCGGTGTTCAGGTTCGGCGTCAGGTTGAGGATCGGTGCCCGTGGCCGCTCACGTGCCGCGCGCAGGGTCGAGGCGCCCGACTCGCTGTAGTTGACCAGCACTGCCACCGGCAGAATGCCGCTGATGCGGCGGATGGCGCAGCTGATGGCATCCGATACGGTCGCTTCGGCCTTTGGCCGGCCGACGTCGAGCTGGGCCTGGTAGTCCGGGCCGTTCTCCACCTGGCGGATGATCTTGCTCATCATCTGCACAGCTTCCAGCGGGTAGTCGCCCGAGGCCGTCTCGGCCGACAGCATCGCAGCGTCGGCACCTTCGGCCACCGCGTTGGCCACGTCGGTGACTTCGGCACGGGTTGGTGCTGGCGAGAAACGCATCGACTCGAGCATCTGCGTGGCCACCACCACCGGCTTGCCCAGCTGGCGGCAGGTACCGATGATGCGCTTCTGGATCTGCGGCACGCTTTCGGCCGGTACTTCCACGCCCAAGTCACCACGGGCCACCATGATCGCGTCTGCCAGTTCGGCGATGGCTTGCAGTTGCTCCACCGCCGATGGCTTCTCGATCTTGGCCATCAGGTAGGCGCGGTCGCCAATCAGCTGGCGCGCTTCGACGATGTCTTCAGGGCGCTGCACGAACGACAGGGCGACCCAGTCCACACCCAGCTCCAGGCCAAAGGCCAGGTCGCGGCGGTCTTTTTCGGTGAGCGGGGAGAGGTCGAGCACCGCTTGCGGTACGTTGACGCCCTTGCGGTCGGAAAGCTCGCCACCGTTCAGTACCTCGGTGTCGATGGCGTCGCTGTGCTTGGCGGTAACGCGCAGACGCAGCTTGCCGTCGTCCAGCAGCAGGTCCATGCCGGGCTCAAGGGCGGCGATGATTTCGGGGTGCGGCAGGTTGACCCGGCGGCTGTCGCCCGGGGTTTTGTCCAGGTCCAGGCGCAGGGCCTGGCCGCGTTGCAGCTGCACCTTGCCTTCGGCAAAGCGGCCAACGCGCAACTTCGGCCCTTGCAGGTCCATGAGGATACCCAGCGGGTAGTTCAGTTGCTGCTCGACTTCGCGGATCCACTGGTAGCGCAGGGCGTGGTCGGCATGCTCGCCATGGCTGAAGTTGAGGCGGAAGATGTTCACCCCGGCTTCGACCAGCTGGCGGATATCGTCGATGCCGTTGATCGCAGGGCCAAGGGTGGCGAGGATCTTTACTTTTTTATCAGGCGTCATGATTGGGCAGTCTCGAGGATCAGGATGGCGCGGAAGTCGTTGACGTTGGTGCGAGTCGGTTCGGTGACGATCAGCGCATCCAGCGCGGCGAAGTAGCCGTAGCCGTTGTTGTTGTCCAATTCGTCGCTGGCCGACAGGCCCAACGCTTCGGCGCGGTCGTAGCTGGCGGGGGTCATGAAGGCACCGGCGTTATCTTCCGAGCCATCGATGCCGTCGGTGTCACCGGCCAGGGCGTAAACACCCGGCAGGCCTTTCAGGCTTTCGGTGAGGCTGAGCAGGAACTCGGCGTTGCGCCCGCCACGGCCATTGCCGCGTACGGTCACGGTGGTTTCGCCACCCGACAGGATCACGCAGGGCGCTTTGAGCGGTTGGCCGTGCTGAACGATTTGCCGGGCGATACCGGCATGCACCTTGGCCACTTCGCGCGATTCGCCTTCAAGGTCGCCGAGGATCAGCGGGCTGAAACCGGCCTGACGGGCTTTGACGGCGGCGGCCTCGAGCGACTGCTGGGGTTTGGCGATCAACTGGAAGTGGCTGCGGGCCAGGGCCGGGTCATCGGCCTTGACGGTTTCCGAGGCCGGGTTGTTCAGCCAGTCGATGACCGCTTTGGGCGCTTCGATGTTGTAGCGTTTGAGGATGGCCAGGGCGTCGGCCGAGGTGCTCGGGTCGGCCACGGTGGGGCCAGAGGCGATTACCGTGGCGAGGTCGCCCGGTACATCGGAAATGGCATAGGTGTAGACCGTGGCCGGCCAGCAGGCCTTGGCCAGGCGCCCGCCCTTGATCGCCGAGAGGTGCTTGCGCACGCAGTTCATCTCGCCGATGGTGGCGCCGGATTTCAGCAGCGCCTTGTTGATCTGCTGCTTGTCGGCCAGGGTCAGGCCCTCGGCAGGCAGGGCCAGCAGCGCCGAGCCACCGCCAGACAGCAGGAAGATGACGCGGTCGTTTTCGTTGAGGTTGCTGACCAGGTCCAGCACGCGCTTTGCCACAGCCAGGCCGGCAGCGTCCGGGACCGGGTGGGCGGCCTCGACCACCTCGATCTTCTGGCAGTTGGCGCCATGGCCGTAGCGGGTGACGACCAGGCCGGAGACTTCGCCCTGCCAGCTTTTCTCGACCACTTCGGCCATGGCGGCTGCGGCCTTGCCGGCGCCGATGACGATAACCCGGCCGCTGCGATCGGCGGGCAGGTAGGGTTCGAGGACTTGACGGGGGTGGGCGGCGGCGATGGCTGTGTCGAACAGCTCGCGGAGAAGTTTTTGCGGATCGACCGACATGGCAGGCTCCCAGTTATTGTTGTTCTGCAGAATCAAAGACGCCCCTGGAACTGCCTCCGTGCAGGCCGAACCAGGGGCGGGTGTTGCTCGATGCCACCATTGGGCCTGTGGTCGCAGGTTCAACGGCGTTGGCTTCTTCGCGGACAAGCCCCGCTCCTAAATGCACAGCTCTGAGCGATTGTGCGGTCTTTGGTAGGAGCGGGTTTACCCGCGAAGAGGCCAGTGAAGGCTAAAAAACGACTTATTTGTCGCCGCGGATCGAGAAGTTGGCCATGTGCTCCAGGCCTTTGATCAGCGCCGAGTGGTCCCAGTTGCCGCCGCCCAGGGCCTGGCAGGTGTTGAACACTTGCTGGGCATTGGAGGTATTGGGCAGGTTGATGCCCAGTTCCTTGGCGCCTTGCAGGGCCAGGTTCAGGTCCTTCTGGTGCAGGTTGATGCGGAAGCCTGGGTCGAAGGTGCCCTTGATCATGCGCTCGGCGTGCACTTCGAGGATTTTCGACGAGGCGAAGCCGCCCATCAGTGCTTCACGCACCTTGGCCGGGTCTGCACCGTTCTTGGCGGCGAACAGCAATGCTTCGCTGACGGCCTGGATGTTCAGGGCGACAATGATCTGGTTGGCGACCTTGGCGGTCTGGCCGTCACCGTTGCCACCGACGCGGGTGATGTTCTTGCCCATGGCTTCGAACAGCGGCAGGGTGCGTTCGAAGGCGTTCGGGCAGCCACCGACCATGATGCTCAGGGTCGCAGCCTTGGCACCGACTTCGCCACCGGATACAGGAGCGTCCAGGTAGGCAGCGCCGGTTGCCTTGATTTTCTCGGCGAACACTTTGGTCGCGGTTGGCGAGATCGAACTCATGTCGATCACCACCTTGTTCGGGCCGACGCCTTCGGCCACGCCGTTTTCACCGAACAGAACGCTTTCTACCTGCGGGGTGTCGGGGACCATGACGATGATGAATTCGGCTTCCTGGGCAACCTCTTTCGGGTTGGCCAGGGCCACGGCACCGGCAGCGATCAGGTCGGCTGGCGCAGCGTCGTGGTGGGTGGAAATGAACAGGCTGTGACCTGCCTTTTGCAGGTTCTGGGCCATGGGCTTGCCCATGATGCCGGTGCCGATGAAACCGATTTTAGCCATGAGAAATTACCTCTTTGTAATTGTGATATCTCAAGCAAGCTTTGGCCCCCTGTGGGAGCGGGCTCGCCCGCGAAGCAGACAACTCGGTGGATGGCACCGGCTTTGCCGGTGTTCGCGGGCGAGCCCGCTCCCACAGGGTCCCGAGTTGTTCCTCAGATTGCGTTGTGGGTTTTCAGCCAGCCCAGGCCCGCTTCGGTGGTGGTCAGCGGCTTGTACTCCGCGCCCACCCAGCCCTGGTAGCCAATGCGGTCCAGGTGCTCGAACAGGAAGCGGTAGTTGATCTCGCCGGTGCCTGGTTCGTTGCGGCCGGGGTTGTCGGCCAGTTGGATGTGGTTGATCAGCTTCAGGTTGGCTTCCATCGTGCGAGCCAGGTCACCTTCCATGATCTGCATGTGATAGATGTCGTACTGCAGGAACAGGTTGTCGCTGCCTACCTCGGCCTGGATTTCCAGCGCCTGTTGGGTGGTGTTCAGGTAGAAACCGGGGATATCGCGGGTGTTGATCATTTCCATGACCAGGCGGATCCCGGCGGCCTTGAGCTTGTCAGCGGCGTAGCGCAGGTTCTCGACAAAGGTCTTGCGCACGGTGGCGCAGTCCGGGCCTTGTGGGCGGATGCCGGCCAGGGCGTTGACCTGGGTGTTGCCAAGGACCTTGGCGTATTCGATGGCTTTGTCGACACCTGCGCGGAATTCTTCGATGCGGTCGGGGTGGCAGGTGATGCCGCGCTCACCTTTGGCCCAGTCGCCTGCCGGCAGGTTGAACAGCACTTGGGTCAGGCCGTTGGCCTCCAGCTGCTGCTTGATTTCAGCTGCGCTGAAGTCATAGGGGAAGAGGTATTCGACGCCGCTGAAGCCAGCGTCAGCGGCAGCTTTGAAGCGGGCCAGGAAGTCCTGTTCGGTGAACAGCATGGACAGGTTGGCAGCGAAGCGAGGCATGAGTTGTCTCCTTGCGATGAAGGCCCCCAGGGCGTGCCTGGGGGCGTCAGGCGATCAGTCCAGCAGCGAGATGGCGGTTGGCGCGTCGTTGCCGACCAGGGCCAGGTCTTCGAACTCGTTGACCGCGTTGATCTCGGTGCCCATGGAAATGTTGGTCACACGCTCGAGAATCACTTCAACCACCACCGGCACGCGGAACTCTTCGGCCATCTTCTGTGCCTTGATCAGGGCAGGGGCGATTTCTGCTGGCTCGAACACACGGATGGCCTTGCAACCCAGGCCTTCGACCACAGCGACGTGATCGACACCGTAGGTGGCAGCGTCGGTCGAGTTGATGTTCTCGAACGCCAGTTGTACACAGTAATCCATGTCGAAGCCACGCTGCGCCTGACGGATCAGGCCCAGGTAGGCGTTGTTGACCAGCACGTGGACGTACGGCAGGTTGAACTGTGCGCCTACCGCCAGCTCTTCGATCATGAACTGGAAGTCGTAGTCACCCGACAGCGCCACAACCTTGCGCTTCGGATCGGCTTTGACCACGCCCAGCGCGGCAGGGATGGTCCAGCCCAGCGGGCCGGCCTGGCCGCAGTTGATCCAGTGGCGAGGCTTGTACACATGCAGGAACTGTGCGCCGGCAATCTGCGACAGACCGATGGTGCTGACGTAGCAGGTGTCCTTGCCGAATACCTGGTTCATTTCTTCGTAGACGCGCTGCGGCTTGACCGGCACGTTGTCGAAGTGGGTCTTGCGCTGCAGGCTCGACTTGCGCTCCTGGCACTCTTCCAGCCAGGCCTTGCGGCACTTGAGCTTGCCGGCGGCTTTCCACTCGCGGGCCACTTCCAGGAACACGTCCAGTGCCTTGCCCGCATCGGAAACGATGCCCAGGTCCGGGGTGAACACGCGGCCGATCTGGGTCGGTTCGATGTCGACGTGCACGAACTTGCGGCCTTCGGTGTAGACATCGACGGAACCGGTGTGGCGGTTGGCCCAGCGGTTACCGATACCGAATACCAGGTCGGATTTCAGCAGGGTTGCGTTGCCATAGCGGTGCGAGGTCTGCAGGCCGACCATGCCGACCATCTGCGCGTGGTCGTCCGGGATGGTGCCCCAGCCCATCAGGGTCGGGATTACCGGTACGCCGGTCAGTTCGGCGAATTCGACCAGCTTGTCGCTGGCGTCGGCGTTGATGATGCCGCCACCGGCTACCAGCAGTGGGCGCTCGGCGTCATTGAGCAGGGCCAGGGCTTTTTCGGCCTGTACGCGAGTGGCGGACGGCTTGTGCACGGGCAGCGGTTCGTAGGCGTCGATGTCGAATTCGATTTCGGCCATCTGCACGTCGAACGGCAGGTCGATCAGCACCGGGCCTGGGCGGCCGGTACGCATTTCGTAGAAGGCCTTCTGGAAGGCGTAAGGCACCTGGCCTGGCTCCAGAACGGTGGTCGCCCACTTGGTCACCGGCTTGACGATGTTGGTGATGTCGACAGCCTGGAAGTCTTCCTTGTGCAGGCGGGCACGTGGCGCCTGGCCAGTGATGCACAGAATCGGGATGGAGTCGGCCGAGGCACTGTACAGGCCGGTGACCATGTCGGTGCCGGCAGGGCCGGACGTGCCGATGCACACACCGATGTTGCCCGGGTTGGCGCGGGTGTAGCCCTCGGCCATATGCGAGGCACCTTCGACGTGACGAGCGAGGACGTGATCGATGCCACCGACTTTCTTCAGGGCCGAATACAACGGGTTGATGGCAGCCCCCGGGATGCCGAACGCGGTATCTACACCTTCACGGCGCATGACCAGAACGGCTGCATCGATTGCTCTCATTTTGCTCATGGTTTGTGCCTCATCGATTTTGTAATTGTATACAACTTGCTTTGCGACAGAGTGTATTCACGCCTGGCGGCTCAGGTCAATGGGTTTTCATCGACTAAGCTGGCTTTCGTCAGAGCGCCCGTGAAAACGAGGGTTTGCGCCATCGCATACGATCGTTTCAAAATATTGTATACAAAAATATCTCTCGTTGTGTTCTATTTGTTCGATCGGTTTTCAACTGCCCTCAGGGCTTCTCACAACAAGAAGAGGACCTTTCCATGAACGTTCTGAACCTGAAAGTCGCTGTCAGCCTGGTGAATGCCGCGCTGGTGGCGGGCCGCAAGATCAATGCCGCGCCGCTGACCGTGGCGGTGCTGGATGCCGGCGGGCACCTGCTGGCGCTGCAGCGTGAGGATGGCGCCAGCCTGATTCGTCCTGAAGTGGCCACTGGCAAAGCCTGGGGCGCGATTGCACTGGGCAAGGGGTCGCGCTTGCTGGCGCTGGATGCGCAGCAGCGGCCGGCTTTTTTTGCCGCGTTGAACGGCATGGGTGAGCGGCCGGTGGTGCCGGCGCCGGGTGGGGTGCTGATTCGTGATCAGGACGGCAAGGTGCTGGGTGCCGTGGGGATCAGCGGCGATACGTCGGATATCGACGAGCAGTGTGCGATCAGTGCGATTGAGGAGGTGGGGTTGCGGGCAGATGCCGGGGTAGCGGCCTAAATCTCTATTGCCTGTTCTGGTCCATTCGCGGGCAAGCCCGCTCCCACAGCGACTCCACTACCTTCAGGCATGTGGTGATCCTGTGGGAGCGGGCTTGCCCGCGAATGGCCCTTCGGGATGGTTCAGGCTGCCTCAGGCTCACAACCTTTCAAGACCATACGAATGATGGTTTCGGCTGCCGCGTCATAATCACTGTCGGCCAGCTTGGCCTTGCCGGTCACTGCAGAAATCTGCCAGTCGAAGTCC
The DNA here is from genome assembly GCF_043103865.1 of Pseudomonas sp. yb_5. NCBI lineage: Bacteria > Pseudomonadati > Pseudomonadota > Gammaproteobacteria > Pseudomonadales > Pseudomonadaceae > Pseudomonas > Pseudomonas sp. yb_5. The sequence continues at coordinate 9,543 of NZ_JBICKE010000059.1, read as the reverse complement.
GCATAGGTCTGGGTCGCCGCCCAGATGCTGAACATCAGGTGGTGCGCGTCCACATGGGCGATCTGCCCGCGATCGATCCAGCGCTGGATACACTCGATGTTGTGTCGGGCCTGCTCGTTCAACTGCTCTACCTGGTTCGCTGACAGGTGCGGCGCGCCATGCATGATCTCGCTGGCGAACACCTTGGACGCATAAGGCAGATCACGCGAAATGCGAATCTTCGAACGAATGTACGCGCTCAGCACTTCCTTCGGGTCGCCGTCTGCATTGAACGGCGTGGATGCCTGCATGATTGGCGCGATGATGCTTTCCAGGACCTCGCGGTAAAGGTTGTCCTTGGACTTGAAGTAGTAATACACGTTCGGCTTGGGCAGGCCGGCCTTGGCCGCGATATCGCTGGTCTTGGTGGCGGCGAAGCCCTTGTCGGCGAATTCCTCGCTTGCCGCGCGCAGGATCAATTCCTTGTTGCGCTCGCGAATGGTGCTCATGGTCAGGGATCTTCCTCGTGTCTGGCCACCTCTAAGGGGGATCGGGCATGGTAGCACCGGGCTCGACGGGCGCTCAAGGCAGCGACTTTCGGCTAGACTCCGGCACATTCATCTCAGTGGAAACAGGCAAACATGGCAGGAAGCAGTCTACTGGTACTGATCGACGACATCGCCACGCTGCTGGATGACGTCTCGCTAATGACCAAAGTCGCGGCGAAAAAGACTGCGGGTGTGCTGGGTGACGACCTGGCACTGAATGCTCAGCAGGTCACCGGCGTGCGCGCTGATCGCGAGTTGCCGGTGGTGTGGGCGGTGGCCAAAGGCTCGCTGCTGAACAAGGCCATTCTGGTGCCGGCGGCCCTGCTGATCAGCGCCTTCATCCCGTGGGCGGTAACGCCACTGCTGATGCTGGGCGGTGCGTACCTGTGCTTCGAGGGTTTCGAGAAGCTGGCGCACAAGTTCTTGCACAGCAAGGAAGAGGATGAGGCACAGCACGAGGCGCGCAAGGAGGCCGTTGCCGATCCCAGCGTTGACCTGGTGGCTTTTGAAAAAGCCAAGATCAAGGGGGCGGTGCGTACCGACTTCATCCTGTCGGCGGAAATCATCGCCATTACCTTGGGTATCGTGGCTGACTCGCCGCTGACCCAGCAGATCATCGTGCTGTCGGGCATTGCGGTGGTGATGACCATTGGTGTGTATGGGTTGGTAGGCGGGATCGTCAAGCTTGATGACCTTGGGCTGTGGATGGCCCGCAAAACCTCCAGGCTGACTCAGGCAGTGGGTAACGGCATCCTGCGGGCGGCGCCGTACATGATGAAAAGCCTGTCGGTGATTGGTACTGCGGCGATGTTCCTGGTTGGCGGTGGGATCCTGGTGCATGGCATCGAGCCGCTGCATCATGCCATCGAGGCGTTCAGCGAAGGGCGTGGCGGGGCGTTGACCGGGGCGTTGCTCAACGGCGGGGTCGGCGTCATCGCAGGTGCTGTGGTGCTGGCGGTGGTAAGCGTTGCGGGGAAATTGTGGCGGGCAGTTCGGCCAGCCAATTGAGGCGTGTGGCCGGGGCTTTGCCCCGGTTCGCGGGTGAACCCGCTCCTACCAGGTATCGCATTTGCCTTGAACCCGGCGCGGCCCCTGTAGGAGCGGGTTTACCCGCGAATGGGCCGCAAAGCGGCCCCGGTAACTCAGGTCAGAAGTGAACCTTGACCAAGAAGCTCATGGTGTTCTGGTCGGTAGTGAAGGCATCGCTGTCCTTGATGCCGTACTTGTTCTTCCAGTAGTCGTACTCCACACCCACATACAGCTGTTTCTCACCCAGGTGCAATGCCTTGCCCAGGTCGTACTTGATCTGCGGGTTGAAGTGCAGGTTGGCCTGGTAGGTGCCGCGGCGGTTCTCGTCGTTGTCCACCACCCAGTCCATGAAGCCGTCGATCAGCACGTCGGAATCACCGACCGGAATGGTGTACGACCACACCGGGGTGATCTGCCACACGTTGTCGCCAGCGCGGCTGCCGTCGGTGGTGCGGTTGTAGAAGTTCAGCTGGAAGTAGTCGAAGCCCGGAATGGCCAGGTCGAAGCCTGGGCCGATCAGGTAAGACTCTGTGTCACCTTCGCCAAACTCGTAGGTCATCGCCAGCAGCACGTCCTTGACCGGGCCAAACTCGATCTTCTGATCGAAAATCTTGCCGAACGACAGGCGTGGGCTGATCTCACCGTAGTAGGTGTTCGGGCCGTTGTCGGCGTCTTTCTGGCCCTGGTAGAAAATCTTGTCGACGAAAATGAAGTTGTCTCCGTACTTCCAGCCATCGGCGTGCTCGAAGGTGACGGTTTGCTGAATCGCCGGGTTGACCTTGAAGTTCTTGCCCCACAGGTAGGTCAGGCTGTTGTTCTGCCACTGCAGCAGGTCGCCGCCGAAGGTGGTGCCGCAGGCCAGCAGGCCGCCAGCGAGGATCAGGCTCTTGATAGTACGCATTGCGAGTGTCGCTCCCTTGATTGATCTGTTGTCAGCGCTCGGTGTCGGCGCTTTTTTTGTCTTTTGAGTCAGCTTTTTTCGATAGGCCACAGCTGTTTGGCAAGGGTTGGGCCAACTTTTCCGGGTTGGCAAAACCTTCCTGCTCGACTTCGTTCTGAACGGATGAAAAGGGTCTTTCAGGCTGGCAACACGTTGGCCAACCGCCCGAATTCATTGACTGAGCGGTCAGTAAACGCAGGCAGAGTCCGTTCTGCCCTGATCGAGGGGGCGCGCAGATTACTGGCTTGCGCGCCGCGCCTCAAGTGCTCCGTCCTGGAGCGGGGTGGATCAAACCTGTGCGTTTGGTCAGCTTGTCAGAAGTGGACCTTGACCAGCGCGCTGGCGACGCTCTGGTTACTGTCCAGGTTGCCGCGGCTGTCAATGCCGTACTTGTCTTTCCAGTAGCTGTATTCAAAGCCAACGTAGAGCTGCTTGGCGCCCAGGTTCAGCGCCTTGCCCAGGTCGTATTTGACCTGCGGGTTGAAGTGCAGGTTGGCGTGATAGGTGCCACGGCGGGTCTGGTCGTTGTCGGTAACCCAGTCCATGTAACCGTCGATCAGAATGTCTGACCGCCCCACGGGGAGGGTGTACGACCAGCCGGGGGTAATCTGCCAGACGTTGTCACCGGGGCGGCTGCCTTCGGTGTTACGCACGTAGAAATTGAGGGTGAAGTAGTTGAAACCGGGGATGTTCAAGTCGAAGCCGGGGCCGATCAGGTAGGCCTCGTTGTCGCCTTCACCGCGCTCGTAGGTCATGGCCAGCAGCACGTCCTTGATCGGACCGAAGGCAAGCTTGCGGTCGAAGATCTTGCCCAATGACAGGCGTGGGCTGAACTCGCCGTAGTAGGTGGTCACACCTTTGCCGGGGTCGGCCTTGCCGTTGTAGAAGATCTTGTCGACGAACATGAAGGTGTCGCCGTACTTCCATTTGTTGGCGTGCTCGAAGGTGATGGTCTGCTGGATATCAGGGTTGACCTTGAAGTCCTTGCCGTACAGGTAGGTCAGGCTTTCGCCGTGCCATTGCAGCCATTCGCCTGCGTGCGAGGGTAGGGTGGCCAGCAGGCTGCTGCCCAACAACAGGGACGTGGTGATGCGCTTCATGTTGTGATTCCCGGACTTATTGTTTTTGTTGGTGTTTTTGGCGCGCAGGCGCCCCGGGCGACCCATTCCGGCGGGTCGACGGCGTAGCGGTTACTGCAGAGGTGAACGAGGGGCAGCCATGCGCCGCCCCCTTTGGCTCAATGCTGGTGACAGACGTCGTTGTGCATTGCGCGGTCGGCACCGCCAAGGATGTTGAACAGTACGTTCAACACCAGGGCGCTGACTGTGGCCATGGCGATTCCACTGTGGGTGATGGGTTCCATCCACTGTGGCATCTGGGCAAAGAACTCCGGACGTACCACGGGGATCAACCCGAAGCCGACGCTCACGGCAACCAACAGCTGGTTGCGGCGGTCGCCGATGTCCGCCTCCTGAAGAATCTTGATCCCGGTGGCGGTGACCATGCCGAACATGGCGATGGACGCGCCGCCCAGTACCGCAGGCGGGATAGAGGCAATCAGGAAGGCCGCCTTGGGCAGCAGGCTGAGCAGGATCAGCAGTGCACCGGCCACGATGGTGACATAGCGGCAGCGCACCCCGGTCATCTGCACCAGGCCGATGTTCTGGGCGAACGAGGAGTGGGTGAAGGTGTTGAAGAAGCCCGCAATGAACGACGCACCGGCATCGCACAGCAGGCCGCGACGCAGCATGCCAGGGGTTACTTCACGATCAGTCACCTTGCCCAGGGCCAGGAACATGCCGGTGGACTCGACGAAGATGATCACCACTACCAGGCACATGGACAGGATCGGCGCCAGGCTGAAGGTCGGCATGCCGAAGTGCAGTGGGGTGACCACCTGCAACCACGGTGCTTCATTCAGGCCCGACAGGTCGACCATGCCGATGGAGCCGGCCAGGATGTAGCCAAGGCCCATGCCCACCAGTACCGACACGTTGACCCAGAAACCGCGCATGAAACGGTTGATCAGCAGGATCACGGCCAGTACAAGGCCGGCCACCAGCAGGTAGATCGGCGAGCCGAACGTTTCTGCTTCATGGCCGCCACCGGCCCAGTTGACTGCCACCGGGAACAGCGACAGGCCAATCGAGGTGATCACCGTACCGGTGACCAGCGGTGGGAAGAAGCGGACAACCTTTGACATGAACGGCGCGATCAGCATGCCGAAGAACCCGGCAGCGATGGTCGCGCCGAAGATCCCCTGCAGGCCTACGCCGGGCATGCCGGCCATGGCCACCATGCTACCGACGGCAGCGAAACTGGCACCCATCATCACCGGCATGCGGATGCCCACCGGGCCGATACCGAACGACTGGATGATGGTAGCGACGCCGGCGACCAGCAGGTCGGCGTTGATCAGGAAAGCGACTTCTTCACGGGACAACCCGGCGGCCTGGCCGATGATCAACGGCACGGCGATCGCGCCACCATACATCAGCAGAACGTGTTGCAGGCCAACCAGGATCAGTTGGAACAGGGGCAAGGGTTCGCGCGGCGGCGCAATGGGGATATACGCCTTGCGTGACTCGGACATGCAGCACCTCGAGTTTTGTTTTTATTCTCGGATCCAAGCGGCAGGCTTCATGCCTGCGCGCTCGATGCTTGCTTGTTGCGTAACACATGGAGCTTGAGGCTGGGGTTACCGGCCTCTTCGCGGGCAAGCCCGCTCCTACAAGGGATGTGCAATCCCCCGATTTGCGGGTCAGCCCACCCCTTCAGGGAAAGATGATTCCCTTGGGGGCGGGTTGCCTGGCGAGGTGCTGTCAGTTGACCTGGGCGCCTTTGGCGATCCAGTCCCCGACGAGCTTGCGCTCTTCGGTGGTCATCTGGGTGATGTTGCCCAGCGGCATGATCTGGCTGGCAACCGCTTGCGCCTGAATGCGCGCGGCCTGGGCCTGGATCTGCTGCGGAGTGTCGAACATCACGCCGGCAGGGGCGGTGCTGAACAGTGGGCTGGTCGGCTTGGACGAGTGGCACACGGTGCAGCGTTCCTGGATGACATTGTGGATCTTGTCGAAGTCGCCACCACCGGCCTGGGCAGCGGCCTGGGCCGGTGCCTGCGCAGGTGTTTCGGCAGCCTTGGCGGCGTCCTCGGCGCGCTGCTCGGCAGCGGTCTTGCCGCCTACCGCAGTTGCCGGCAGCGGTTGGTACTCGATCTTCGCTGCTGCTTGCTCAGGGCTTACGGCCATCGGTTTCGGGCCGGTAACGTAAGCCAGGCAGATCATCGCCAGGGCGCCGACGGGCAGGGTCCAGGCGTACTTGTTGCTGTCGTGGCGGGTGTTGAAGTAGTGGCGGATCAGAACCGCGGCTACTGCGATACCGGCCAGGATCAGCCAGTTGTACTGGCTACCGTAGGTGCTCGGGAAATGGTTGCTGATCATGATGAACAGCACCGGCAGGGTGAAGTAGTTGTTGTGACGCGAGCGCAGCAGGCCCTTGGCCGGCAGTACCGGGTCGGGCGTCTGGTTGTTCTCGATCGCCGCCACCAGCTGGCGTTGGGCCGGCATGATGATGCGGAACACGTTACCGACCATGATGGTGCCGATGATCGCGCCGGTGTGCAGGTAGGCGCCACGGCCGCTGAACACCAGGCTGAAGCCCCAGCAGGCTGCGATGATCAGCACGAACAGCACACCACCGAGCAGCGCTGGCTTCTTGCCCAGGGGCGAGTCGCACAGGAAGTCGTAGATGAACCAGCCCGCGATCAGCGAACCGATACCGATGGCCACGCCTTCGGCACCGCTCAGGGTGCTGCCAGGTGCCAGCAGGTACAGGGTCGGGTTCCAGTAGAACACCACGCACAGCAGGGCGATACCGGACATCCAGGTGAAGTAGGCTTCCCATTTGAACCAGTGCAGGTTCTCGGGCATTTTCGGGGGGGCGAGCTTGTATTTCTCCAGGTGGTAGATTCCACCGCCGTGAATCGCCCAGAGATCACCCGACAACCCATCGCGCGGGTTGCTTCGGTTCAGGTGGTTCTCCAGCCAGACGAAGTAGAACGATGCACCGATCCAGGCGACGCCGGTGATCATGTGAACCCAGCGAATGCTCAGGTTCAGCCATTCGTGAAGGTGTGCTTCCACAGTATGTACCTCTGCCAGTCACCGAGAAGATGACTGACCTTTTCTTATTGGTGGGGATTGAGGATCAGCATCTGTTCCTCGGTGAAGTAATGCTCATCGCAGTTGTTGCCAGAACCACTGCGATCAACCACCAGGAAATCATCCCGCTTTTCGATCGTCAGCACCGGGTGGTGCCAGACGCCGCGATGGTAATTAACGCCCTGCCTGCCATTACTGCGGAAGGCTCGGACCAAGCCTGATACAGGTGCATCGCCAACGGGCGCGACCACGATCAGAAAGGGGTTGCCGAGCAGCGGGATGAAAGCCTGGCTGCCCAGCGGATGGCGTTCCAGCATGCGCACGGTCAGCGGCATGTCCTGCGCGTCGGCGCGGAAGATGCTGATGATCGCCTTGTCTTCAGGCTCGGCGGTTTCGACCGTGGCGAGCTTGTGAAAGCGCATGGTCGAGCCGTTGTTGATCATGAAGTGGTCGCTGCCGTCGGTTTCGATCACGTCTCCGAACTGGGCGAAGGCTTCTTTGGTCAAGGGCTCGATCATCAGGGTGCGCATGCGGTTATCTCTTCTATTGTTCGTTTTCTGAATAAGATTCGGCTGTTGCTTACAGCTGCAGCAGGCGGAACAGGGCGATCTGGTTGATCTGCGTCAGGGCTTCCTTGAATTCGGCATCGGCATCGTTGTGGATGCGCTTTTCAAAGGCGGCGAGAATCTGGTGCCGGTTGCTGCCCTTCACTGCCATGATGAACGGGAACTGGAACTTGGCTTTGTAGGCATCATTCAGCTCGGTGAAGCGGGCGAACTCCTCGGCGGTGCACTGGTGAATGCCGGCGCCGGCCTGTTCGTTGGTGCTCGATTCTGTCAGCTCGCCCTGGATGGCTGCCTTGCCGGCCAGGTCCGGGTGAGCGTTGATCAGCGCCAGCTGGTCGGCGTGGTTGGCGCTGAGCAGGATGTCGCTCATGCGCTGGTGCAGCGCCTCGATCTCGTCCAGCTCGCCCAGTTGGCCCAGGTCGTAGGCTTTTTCGGCAACCCACGGAGAGTGCTCGTAGATGTCGGCGAAGGCCTTGACGAAGGTGTCACGGTCCAGGGCGGATGGTTTGAGGGTATTGAAGGCGGTCATCAGGCGTTCTCTTTCTTGTACGGGTGGGTGGTGTGCCAGTGGCGGGCGATATCCACGCGACGGGCGAACCAGACCTGGTCATGACTTTTTGCGTAATCGACGAAGCGCTTGAGTGCTGCCAGGCGCGCCGGGCGACCGACCAGGCGGCAGTGCAGGCCGATGGAAAGCATTTTCGGTGCGTCGGCGCCTTCGGCGTACAGCACATCAAAGGCGTCTTTCAGGTACTGGAAGAACTGCTCGCCGCAGTTGAAGCCCTGTACCTGGGTGAAGCGCATGTCGTTGGTGTCCAGGGTGTAGGGGATCACCAGGTGCGGCTTGCCAGTGGGGTTGTTTGGCTCCCAGTAGGGCAGGTCGTCGTCGTAGGTGTCGCTGTCATAGAGGAAACCACCTTCCTCCATCACCAGGCGGCGGGTGTTCGGGCCGGTTCGGCCGGTGTACCAGCCCAGCGGGCGCTCGCCAGTGAGTTCGGTGAGGATACGGATGGCTTCGAGCATGTGCTCGCGCTCCTGGGCCTCGTCCATGTTCTGGTAGTCGATCCAGCGGTAGCCGTGGCTGCAGATCTCGTGGCCGGCTTCGACCATGGCGCGGATCACGTCGGGGTGGCGCTGGGCGGCCATGGCCACGGCGAAGATGGTGAGTGGTACGCCGCTGTCCTTGAACAGCTTCAGCAGGCGCCATACACCGGCACGGCTGCCGTATTCATACAGCGACTCCATGCTCATGTTGCGCTGGCCCTGCAGTGGTTGGGCAGCGACCATCTCGGACAGGAAGGCTTCGGATTCCTTGTCACCGTGCAGGATGTTGCGTTCGCCACCTTCCTCGTAGTTGAGGACGAAAGACAGCGCGATGCGGGCGTTGCCCGGCCATTGCGGGTGAGGAGGGTTGTTGCCGTAACCGATCAGGTCGCGAGGGTAATCAGCGCTCACTGCAGTCTTCCTTCTTGTGCGTTAGTGCGGGGGGTGGGCGGGCCGCGTCGGTATGTCGCACCACCGGATGGGCTGATTGTATACAACTTCTGAAATCTTTTGTAAGCCTGTTTTTCCGCATTTCTTCCCTTTTGTCGCCTGACAGCGACTTGGAAATACAGTGCAAGAAACCTGCCTGATTGGTCAGCTAATAAAGTTGGCATCGTTATGGTGCGCGTATTTGCGACCGATGGGTCGTTTATGGGCATCAAAGGGAGGGTGCGACAGGGGAGATCAAAAAATTGTGTACAATTCATGGGTGGAATGTCTTAATAACGTCATTCCCGCCTGCCGCAGGCGCTAAGCTGGTGCGATGGCTGAGTATTTTTTGCCCACAGATTGAACAAGAGGCGACACGCAATGGGACGTTTGACCACACACGTACTGGATGCCGCGCATGGCTGCCCGGGTAGCTCGATCAAGGTCGAGCTGTACCGCGTCGAAGGCCAGCAGCTGGAGCTGGTGAACACCGCCCTGACCAATAGCGATGGCCGCGTCGATGCGCCGCTGTTGCAGGGGGACGATTACCGCACTGGCGTTTACCAGTTGCAGTTCAGCGCTGGGGATTACTACCGCGCCCGTGGCGTGCAACTGCCGGCCCAGGCGTTTCTGGATGTTGTTGTGCTGCGCTTTGGCATCGACGAGTCGCAGGAGCATTACCACGTGCCGCTGCTGATTTCGCCGTACAGCTATTCGACCTATCGTGGAAGCTAGTTGGTCGCTAGAAGAATCTTCGTAGGTCCTTTGGCCCGCTCTCACACTGGCGGGCTTTTTTTCGTCTGCTGTTTTTTGCGTTGCCTGTGCCGGCCTCTTCGCGGGTGAACCCG
>NZ_JBICKE010000058.1:0-24761 GCF_043103865.1 Pseudomonas sp. yb_5 | reverse complement strand
CAACGCGGTGTTTGGCACCGGCTTCGCCGGTGTTCGCGGGCAAGCCCGCTCCTACAGGGGCTGTGTTGCCTTCGGAAATGCGCAGGCCCATCAGTCCTGGGCAAAGCGCATCTCGCGGGTTTGCCCCATCAACAACGGCGCATTCGCCTCGGTCACCCCGCGGATGTAATCCCACAGCAGGGTAATGCGCTTCAACTTGCGCAAGTCTTCCCGGCAGTACATCCAGAAGTGCCGCGTGACCTCGATCTCCTCCGGCAACACCGTGACCAATCGCGGGTCCTGCGCGGCGAGGAAGCACGGCAATATCGCCAGCCCACGCCCCTGCAGCGCTGCCGTGTACTGCGCGATCACGCTGGTACTGCGCAAATGCGCGCTGGCGTTGGGGATCAGGTTGGCCAGGTACAGCAGCTCGGAGCTGAACGCCAGGTCATCCACGTAACTGATGAACGGGTGTTTGGCCAGATCCGTCACCTGGCGGATCGGCGCGTGGCTGTCCAGGTAGTCCTGGGTGGCATACAACCGCAAGCGGTAGTCGCACAGCTTGCAGCACACATAAGGCCCATGCTCGGGCCGCTCCAGCGCGATGACGATGTCCGCCTCACGTTTGGACAGGCTGATGAAGTGCGGCAGCGGCAGGATGTCCACCGAAATCGCCGGGTAGGCGTCGACGAAGTGGCTTAGCTGCGGCGTGATGAAGAAGCTGCCAAAGCCCTCGGTGCAGCCCATGCGCACATGGCCCGACAATGCCACCCCCGACCCGGACACCTGTTCGCAAGCCATGTGCAGCGTGCTCTCGATCGACTCGGCATAGCCCAGCAGGCGCTGGCCCTCGGCGGTCAGCACAAAGCCGTTGGTCCGCGACTTTTCGAACAGCAAGGTGCCCAGCGCGCCCTCCAGCGAGCTGATGCGTCGCGACACGGTGGTGTAATCCACGCTCAGCCGTTTGGCAGCACTGCTGGCCTTGCGGGTGCGAGCCACTTCGAGGAAGAACTTCAAATCGTCCCAGTTGAGCGCGCTCAGGGATGTGAGGTCTTTTTGCATGATGATCCGGTTTTTTTGTGCGTTCTTGTTGGATGTTTGCACATCTATACTCGAAACAAGCCTCAGGACGCCACCTCGCGTTTGCCCGGCGCTGGCGATCTCGTCCCGACAACAATTCCAAGGAGAACGCAGATGAACGCACCGCAATCCCCTAACAGCACCAAGGTTGAGCAGGTCAAGCTGCTGATCGACGGCCAGTGGGTCGAGTCCAAAACCACCGAATGGCGTGACATCGTCAACCCGGCCACCCAAGAGGTGCTGGCGCGCGTACCGTTCGCCACCGTCGAGGAAGTCGACGCAGCCGTGGCCGCCGCGCAACGCGCATTCCAGACCTGGCGTAACACCCCGATCGGCGCCCGCATGCGCATCATGCTCAAGCTGCAGGCGCTGATCCGCGAACACACCAAACGCATTGCCCAGGTGCTCAGCGCCGAGCAGGGCAAGACCCTGGCCGACGCTGAAGGCGATATCTTCCGCGGTCTGGAAGTGGTCGAGCATGCTGCGTCCATTGGTACCCTGCAGATGGGCGAATTCGCCGAGAACGTCGCCGGCGGTGTCGATACCTACACCTTGCACCAGCCGATCGGCGTATGCGCTGGCATCACCCCGTTCAACTTCCCGGCAATGATCCCGCTGTGGATGTTCCCCATGGCCATCGTCTGCGGCAACACCTTCGTGCTCAAACCATCCGAGCAGGATCCGCTGTCGACCATGCTTCTGGTCGAGCTGGCGCTGGAAGCCGGCGTACCGGCCGGGGTGCTGAACGTGGTGCACGGCGGCAAGCAGGTGGTGGATGCCATTTGCACCCACCAGGACATCAAGGCGATTTCCTTCGTGGGCTCTACTGAAGTCGGCACGCACGTGTACAACCTCGGCAGCCAGCATGGCAAGCGTGTGCAGTCAATGATGGGCGCCAAGAACCACGCGGTGGTGCTGCCTGATGCCAACCGCACGCAAACCATCAATGCGCTGGTCGGTGCTGCCTTTGGTGCGGCGGGCCAGCGCTGCATGGCTACCTCGGTGGCGGTGTTGGTGGGCAAGGCCCGCGAATGGTTGCCGGATATCAAGGAGGCTGCAAGCAAGCTGAAGGTCAATGCTGGCTGTGAGCCGGACACCGACGTTGGCCCGGTGGTTTCCAAGCGTGCCAAGGAGCGTGTGCTGGGCCTGATCGAAAGCGGTATCAAGGAAGGCGCCAAGCTGGAACTCGACGGCCGTGACGTCAAGGTACCGGGTTACGAACAAGGCAACTTTGTCGGCCCGACCCTGTTCTCGGGCGTGAAGACCGATATGCAGGTGTATACCCAGGAAATCTTCGGCCCGGTGCTGGTGACCCTGGAAGTCGACACGCTCGACGAGGCCATCGCCCTGGTCAACGCCAACCCGTTCGGCAACGGCACCGGCCTGTTCACCCAGAGCGGCGCGGCAGCACGCAAGTTCCAGAGCGAAATCGATATCGGCCAGGTCGGCATCAACATCCCGATCCCGGTACCCGTACCGTTCTTCAGCTTCACCGGCTCGCGTGGTTCCAAGCTCGGTGACCTCGGGCCGTACGGCAAGCAAGTGGTGCAGTTCTACACTCAGACCAAGACCGTCACTGCTCGCTGGTTCGATGACGACAGCGTCAACGACGGTGTGAACACCACCATTAGCCTGCGCTAAGGAGTACGTCATGCGTATCGCATTCATCGGCCTGGGCAACATGGGCGCGCCCATGGCCCGCAACCTGATCAAGGCCGGGCATCAGCTGAACCTGTTCGACCTGAACAAGGCCGTGCTGGCCGAGCTGGCAGAACTGGGCGGGCAGATCAGCCCCTCGCCCAAGGACGCGGCGGCCAACAGCGAGCTGGTGATCACCATGCTGCCGGCCGCAGCCCATGTGCGTAGCGTGTACTTGAACGAGGACGGCGTATTGGCCGGCATTCGTCCTGGCACGCCGACCGTTGACTGCAGCACCATCGACCCGCAGACCGCACGTGATGTGTCCAGGGCTGCAGCGGCCAAGGGCGTGGACATGGGTGATGCACCGGTTTCCGGTGGCACTGGCGGCGCCGCGGCCGGCACCCTGACGTTCATGGTTGGCGCCAGTACCGAGTTGTTCGCCAGCCTCAAGCCGGTACTGGAGCAGATGGGTCGCAACATCGTGCACTGCGGGGAAGTCGGTACCGGCCAGATCGCCAAGATCTGCAACAACCTGCTGTTAGGCATTTCGATGATCGGCGTGTCCGAGGCCATGGCCCTGGGTAACGCGCTGGGTATCGATACCAAGGTGCTGGCCGGCATCATCAACAGTTCGACCGGACGTTGCTGGAGCTCGGACACCTATAACCCGTGGCCGGGCATCATCGAAACCGCACCGGCATCGCGTGGCTACACCGGTGGCTTTGGCGCGGAGCTCATGCTCAAGGACCTGGGGCTGGCTACCGAAGCGGCACGCCAGGCACACCAACCGGTGATTCTCGGTGCCGTGGCCCAGCAGTTGTACCAGGCCATGAGCCTGCGAGGCGAAGGTGGCAAGGACTTCTCGGCCATCGTCGAGGGTTATCGCAAGAAGGAGTGATGCAAGAGGTGGATTTCATCGCGGGCCAGGCGGCCTTCCCTCTGTAACTGCGCACCAGAGGGAAGGGCGTCTGCTCCGCGATTTTTTTCGTCCACGCTTACAGGTATTGCGCGGCCGTGGTAGGAGCGGGTTCACCCGCGAATGCTACAGAAGCCTCACCGCCGCATTAGCAGGTAAACCCGCGCCTGCAAGTCAGGCGAAGACGAAATACTTACGTACAGTCTCGACCACTTCCCAGGTACCTTTCATGCCTGGCTCGATCACGAACACATCACCCGCTTTCAGGTGCTTCGGCTCTTCGCCTTCCGGGGTGATGATGCAGTAGCCATCGAGGAAGTGGCAGAACTCCCATTTATCGTAGTTGACCTCGAACTTGCCCGGGGTGCAGATCCAGGTGCCCATGATCTTGCTGCCGTCGGCCGACAGGTAGGCATTGAGGTTGACGGTGTGCGGATCGCCGCCGATGCGCTTCCACTTGGTGGCGTCCACGACCGGCGTCGGGCAGGTTTCGCGCAGGACGGTGATGAAATCGGACATGGCACAACTCCTGGTGACTGGCTGAATGACTGGTCACCATAGGCCCAACGGCCGCGCCGCAGTTGCCTGGGCTCGACGTCCAGGTGTCTGGCCGCGCTATGGCAGGCGGTTTGCCTCGACAGTGGTGTGCGCCCCAGCGCGTCAGCCAGTAAAGGTGGCTACCAGTTCTGCGGCATAGCCCGGCAATGTCGCAAAATCCCGCGCGCACACCAGCAACCGGCGGTTGGCCCATGGCTCCTGCAGCGCCACCCAGTGCAATGGCAGCATACCTTGCCAGCGCTGCACCGCTGCCAGCGGCACCACCCCGATTCCGGCCCCGCCCGCGACCATGCGGATCACCCCATCAAACCCCTCCGCACGCACCCGGACCTGCATGCGCTGCCCCTCGTGCAGCGCTTGCTCTTCCAGGTACAACCCCAATGCACTGCCGGCCCCCAGGCCGACATAGCCATGGGCCAGGCTGTCGACGAAGCTTGGCGCCAGCGCACTGGCCAGGGGGTGGCCCTGTGGCGTCACTAGCACCAGCGGGTCATCTCGAAACGGCTTGGTCTGCAGGTGCTCGCTGGGGGCGGCTGTGGACACGATGCCCAGGTCGGCCATGCCTTGGGTAATTGCCTGCACGATGCGCAAACTTGGCAGCTCTTGCACGTCCACGCTGACGCCCGGGTTTTCAGCCAGATAGCTGGCCAGCAGTTCGGGCAAGTATTCGGTCAGCGCTGCGGTGTTGCACAGCAGGCGCACTTGGCCTTGCTGCCCTTGCGCGTATTGGCCCAGGTCGAACTGCAGGCGTTCGACCTGCTGCGTTATCAGCCGTGCATGCTGCAACAGTGCCTGGCCAGCCGGCGTTGGTTGTACGCCACGGCGGTTACGTTCCAGCAAGGGAATGCCCAGCGATGCTTCCATGGCGCGGATGCGCGCACTGGCTGCCGGCAGCGACAGATGGCTGCGGCTGGCGCCGGCGGTGATGTTGCCGCACTCCAGGGTGTGCTGGAACAGCTTGAGGTCGGTCAGGTCGAAATGCATGTGGCTCTGTCCTGGCAAGAGGCTGGCTGAGTATATGGCAGATTCTCACGTTGCCCGGGGTGCGCCATCATCGGCCCCATGACTACCTTGCTCGCTTTCTACCAGAACATTGGCCCGGCACTGTCGTTGCTGGTTGTACTGACCTTCCTGCTGGCTGGCGCAGTGAAGGGAGTCATCGGTCTGGGCCTGCCGACCATTGCCATGGGCCTGTTGGGCCTGGCTATGCCGCCGGCGCAGGCTGCCGCATTGCTGATCGTGCCCTCGACGCTCACCAACCTGTGGCAGTTGGCCTGCGGCGGGCACCTGCGAGGGTTGTTGGTCCGCCTGGGGCCGATGCTGGTACTGATCTTTGTCGGCACCTTGCTGGGCAGCGTGTGGCTGGGAATCAACAGTGGCCCCTGGGCTGCGCACGCGTTGGGGGGCGCCTTGCTGGTCTATGCGTTGTATGGGTTGGTCGGCCCGGGCTTGCAGGTGACCCCGGGACACGAGCGCTGGCTGGGACCGCTGTGCGGGCTGGTCACGGGTGTGGTCACGGCGTCGACCGGGGTGTTCGTGATGCCAGCGGTGCCTTACCTGCAGAGCCTGGGTTTGAACCGCGAGCAGATGATCCAGGCCCTGGGTTTGTCGTTTACGGTGTCGACCCTGGCCTTGGCCCTAGGCCTGGCCGGGCAGGATGCCTTGGGTGGCCAGGCGCTAGGAGCGTCGCTGCTGATGCTGGCGCCGGCCTTGCTCGGCATGCTGGCGGGGCAGTGGCTGCGTCAGCGGATCAGCGCGCTGCTGTTCAAGCGTTGCTTTTTCATCGGCCTGGCCGCACTCGGCGGCCATCTGCTGATCAGCGGCTAGCGGACGAAGCGCTGAGCATGTCGACCCTCTGGATATCGAAATCGCGCTCCAGGTAGTCCATGCGCTTTTCGAAGAAGGCGGCCATGTGCGGGAGGGCCGAATGCACGTCCAGCGCGGCCTTGTCGGCCCACACTTCGAAGAACACAAACAGGCTCGGGTCCTGCTGGTCGCGCAGCATGTGGTACTCGATGCAGCCGGGTTCCTGGCGGCTTGGCTCGACGTAGGGACGGAACAGCTTTTCGAACGCATCAGCCATTTCCGGGCGGGTCTTGGCTTTGAGGATAAAGGCGAACGGCTCACTCATGGGGCGCTACTCGGTGATGGGTGGTGAGTCGATTCTACGGCAATAATGCATTGCTCATTCGTGACTTCTGGTCAATTGTATTTTGCCCCGTCACCGCTGTATCCCGCCCCCGCGAGCCTCTAACCTGCCGGCATCAATTTTTGATTCGGCCGTGGAGGCCAGCATGAAAAAGATCCTTCTGCTCAATGGTGGTAAACAGTTCGCTCACTCCGAAGGCCGTCTCAACGCGACCTTGCACGACGCGGCCATCGCTCACCTGGACCGCGCCGGTTTCGATGTGCGCCAGACGTTCATCGATGGCGGCTACGATGCCCAGGAAGAGGTGGAGAAATTCCTCTGGGCCGATGTGGTGATCTATCAGATGCCCGGCTGGTGGATGGGCGCGCCGTGGACCGTTAAGAAGTACATCGACGAGGTATTCACTGCCGGCCACGGCAGCCTGTATGCCAATGATGGCCGTACCCGTTCGGACCACTCGCAAAAATACGGCAGCGGTGGTTTGGTGCACGGCAAGCAATACATGTTGTCGCTGACCTGGAACGCGCCGCAGCAGGCGTTCGATGACCCGAGCGATTTCTTTGAAGGCAAAGGGGTGGATGCCGTGTACTTCCCGTTCCACAAGGCCAACCAGTTCCTCGGCATGACCGGCCTGCCGACCTTCCTGGCTGTGGATGTGATGAAGCGCCCGGATGTGCCGGCGGCGTTGGCAGCTTATGAGGCTCATCTGGACAAGGTGTTTGGCAAGGCACAGTAATTTTATGCCTGTACGGGCCTATTCGCGGGCTTGCCCGCTCCCACAGGTATTACGCAGGTTTCAAGGACTTTGCAGTACTTGTGGGAGCGGGCAAGCCCGCGAATAGGCCCGTACAGGCGCCGCTGGACTTGGCCTAGACAAGCGGTTATCTAATCCTTGCACAGACCAACCACAGGCCCAGATGTGAAAACCCGATCCGAAGAACTCCAGGTATTCGTCGCCGTCATCGACTGCGGCTCGATTTCCGCTGCTGCCGAGCAGATGGGCCAGACCCCGTCTGCCGTCAGCCGCACCCTGTCGCGCCTGGAGGGCAAGCTGGGCACCACGCTGGTCAACCGCACCACCCGGCGCATGGACCTTACCGAAGAGGGGCGCTACTTTCTTGAGCGCTCGCGGCTGATCCTGCAGCAGATGGACGAGATGGAAGAGCGTCTGTCGATGAACCGCCAGACCCCGACCGGGCGATTGCGCATCAATGCTGCGGCGCCGTTCATGCTGCATGCCATCCTGCCGTGGATCGGCGAGTTCCGCCGCCAGTACCCGGGCATCGAACTGGAGCTCAACACTGACGACCTGATCATCGACCTGCTGGAGCAGAGCACCGATGTGGCGATCCGCATCGGTGAACTGGCCGACTCCAGCCTGCATGCGCGCAGCCTGGGTTGCAGCCCGGTGCAGGTGCTGGCCAGTCCGGCCTACCTGGAGCAGCACGGCACGCCACGGCAGGTCGAGGAGCTGGCCGAGCACTGTCTGCTCGGCTTCAGCCAACCTGAGTCGCTCAATCACTGGCCGCTACGCCATGCTCAGGGCGACCGCTGGAGCATCCGCCCGGCGCTGGTCGCTTCCAGCGGCGAAACCCTGCGCCAGTTGGCGCTGGCCGGGGAGGGCATCGTCAGCCTGTCGCACTTCATGACCCACGAAGATATCCGCACAGGGCGCCTGCAGGTGCTGCTGAGCGAGGCCAACAATGGCTACCGTCAGCCGATCCACGCGGTGTATTACCGCAATACCCAGTTGGCGCTGCGCATCCAGTGCTTCCTGGATTTCATCCAGCGCAAGCTGGCGATGTACGCCTGCTGAGTTGCCTGAACGCGACAAATTCTGTCCACAGGCGGCGAAACTTCCGACGGTTGATTGCACAGTCGAAGCGCTTCGGCCTTACTGAGTGCTCGACAAAAACAACACCAAGGAAGTGTCATGCGCATTGTCCCTTTCCAGTACCTGGCTCTCGCAGCCGCGATCCTGAGCTGTTCCTCGGTTTACGCCGCCACCCTGGAGGGCGGCGCGGTGGCCGCCCCCGATCAATATGGTGCACAGGTGGCCGCCGATATTCTGAAAAAGGGCGGCAACGCGGTGGACGCGGCAGTGGCGACCGCCTTCACCCTGGCGGTGACTTACCCGGAAGCCGGTAATATCGGCGGTGGCGGCTTCATGACCCTGTTCGTCGATGGCAAGCCTTACTTCCTCGACTACCGTGAAGTCGCGCCCAAGGCCGCCACGCGCAACATGTACCTGGACGACACGGGCGAGGTCATCGAGAACCTCAGCCTGGTCGGGGCACGCGCCGCAGGCGTACCCGGTACGGTAATGGGCCTGTGGGAGGCGCACCAGAAGTTCGGCAAGCTGCCCTGGAGCGAGTTGCTGACCCCGGCCATCGGCTATGCGAAAAACGGCTTCAAGGTGGCGGAAAAGCAGTACCAGTACCGCAACGATGCCCAGGGCATGTTCAAGACGGCGACCAACTTCAACGATTACTTCGGCAACATGAAGGTCGGCGAGCTGTTCAAGCAGCCGGAAATGGCCCAGACCCTGGAGCGTATAGCCGACAAGGGCGTGAGCGAGTTCTATCAAGGCAAGACCGCCGATTTGCTGGTGGCGCAGATGCAGGCTGACAAAGGCCTGATTACCAAAGACGACCTGAAGGATTACAAGGCGGTATGGCGTGAACCGATGGCCGTGAGCTGGCGTGGCAATGTGGTGTATACCGCGCCGCCACCGAGCTCCGGCGGTGTGGCGCTGGCCCAGTTGCTGGGCATCAAGGAAGACCGCGCGGCCGACTTCAAAGGGGTGGCGCATAACTCGGCGCAGTACATCCACCTGTTGGCCGAGATCGAGAAGCGGGTGTTCGCCGACCGCGCCGACTACCTGGGCGACCCGGCCTTCACCAAGGTGCCGGTGGACCAACTGGTGGCCAAGGATTACCTGGCCAAGCGCGCAGCCCAGGTCAACCCGAAGGCCATCTCCGAGACCGACAAGGTCAAGCCGGGCCTCGAACCGCACCAGACCACGCATTTCTCGATCATCGACAAGCAGGGCAACGCGGTCAGCAATACCTACACCCTCAACCTCGACTACGGCAGTGGTGTGGTGGTGAAGGGCGCCGGTTTCCTGCTCAACGACGAGATGGATGATTTCAGCGCCAAACCGGGGGCGGCGAACGCCTTTGGAGTGGTCGGCGGTGATGCCAACGCGATCGAACCGGGCAAGCGCATGCTGTCGTCGATGAGTCCCAGCCTGATGACCCGCGATGGCAAGGTCGAGCTGGTTATCGGTACCCCGGGTGGTTCACGGATCTTTACCTCGATCTTCCAGGTGATGAACAACCTGTACGACTACGGCATGCCGCTGGACAAGGCGGTGGCGGCGCAGCGCGTGCACCATCAGTTGCTGCCCAAGGACACCATCTACTTCGACAGCTATGCGCCGCTGACCGGTCCGGTAGCTGACGAGCTGAAGAAGATGGGCTATGTGCTGGAGGACCAGGGCTGGGAGATGGGTGACATCCAGGCGATTCGAGTCGATGGAGCGAAGCTTGAGACCGCTTCCGACCCACGTGGGCGTGGGGTGGGGATGATCGTCAAGTAGTACCTGTGAGCACGCCGGGAGGGCTTTGCCCTCCTATCGCGACACAAGGCCGCTCCCACGAGGACCTGCGTACGTCGATCAATGTGGGGGGCGGCCTTGAATCGCGAAAGGGCCGCAAAGCGGCCCCAGGTTCCAACGGTCAGACGCGGAACTGGCTGACCAGTGTCTGCAACTGCCCACCCAGCCGCGCCAGTTCCACACTCGACGCTGCCGTCTCGTCACTGGCTGCTGCGGTCTGCTCTGACACATCACGTACATTCAGGATGCTTCGGCTGATCTCTTCAGCCACCGCACTCTGCTGCTCTGCCGCTGCAGCAATCTGCTGGTTCATCGACTGGATGCTCGATACCGTACTGGTAATGCTCTCCAGTGATGACCCGGCCTTTCGCGCCAGTTCGACGCTGCTGTCGGTCAGGGTACGGCTGCCCTGCATGGCACTCGCCACTTGCTGGGTGCCGTGCTGCAGGCTGGCAATCAGCTCTTCGATCTCTTCGGTAGACTTCTGTGTGCGCTGGGCCAGGCCGCGCACTTCGTCGGCAACCACGGCAAAGCCACGGCCCGCCTCGCCGGCGCGTGCCGCCTCGATCGCTGCGTTGAGCGCCAGCAGGTTGGTCTGTTCGGCCACCGACTTGATCACGTCCATCACGCTTCCAATCTTCTGGCTTTCCTGCTGCAGCAGGTTCATGGCCTCGGTAGAGCGGTGCATGTCTTCGGCCAGGCGTTCGATCTGGCCAATCGCTTCGCCTACCACGCGGTCGCCGGCCCGAGCTTCGTCATCGGCACCGGTGGCTGCATGTGAGGCCTGCTCGGCATTGCGCGCCACTTCCTGTACGGTGGCGGCCATTTCGTGCATGGCGGTGGCCACCTGGTCGGTCTCGACTTTCTGGCTGTTGGCGCCGGCGCTGGTCTGTTCGGTGACTGCCGACAGCTCTTCGGCTGCGCTGGCGATCTGGGTGACGCCATCGCGGATGCCGCTGATCAGCTCGCGCAGGGTGGTGCCCATACGTGCTATGCCTTGCTGCAGTACGCCCAGTTCGTCGCGGCGGGTGACGCGCATGTGCTGGGTAAGGTCGCCGCTGGCGATCTTTTCCACGGCCATCAGGGTGTCTTGCAAGGGGCGAGTGATCTGGCGGGTGATCAGCACCGCCGCCAGCACGCCGACCAGCAGCGCCAGCAGCGTGGCAATGGCCTGTAGGCTGCGGGCCTGGGTACTCTCGATGTCACGGCGCTCTAGCTGGATCTGGTACAGCGCGTCGCTGCGCTTGACGATGTCGGCGCCCTGCACGGTCATTTCGGCGCGCGAGGTGGTGATGTTGGCAACCGCGTCGCGGAACTGGCGCACGGCCTCACGATAGGCCAGTACCGCGTTTTCGAACTGTTGCAGGCGCGTGTCTTCGCTGGGCAGCTGGCGCTTGAGGTTGTCGGTATCGGCCAGTGCTGCATCCAGCTGGCGCAGGGCAGCCTGCTCGTTGGCGCTGCTGTTGTCGGCGATGTAGCCACGCACATCGATGCGTACCTGCAGCAATTGCTGGCGGGCCTTGCTGATCAGCTGGTACTGGGCCAGGCGCACGCTGTCAGCCTCGGGGCGAGCCATCACCTCCCGGCTGAGCGCATCCATGGCCTGGTCGGCGCGGATGGCCGAGCTGTCCATGGAAACGCGCGCCGCGCGGGTGGCGTCATAGCCCTGGCGCATCTTGTTCAGCGACACCTTGTAGGCGCTGATGGTTTCGCCCAGTTCACCCAACAGCTTGATGTTCTCCGGGCTTTTGAAGGTGGTGGCCAGGTAGGCCTGCTGCTTGCTGAATGCATCCAGCTTGGCCAGGGTGTTGGCGGCGGCGGTATCGTCGCCGTTGGCGATCATGTACTGCAGGCGCGCAATGCGCAGGTTGGTGAGGTCCTTGTTCAACTGGCCGATATCGCCCATCCAGTTGCTGCGGTCGATCAGGCTGCCCAGGCTGGTCCAGCCGGTGAGGGCCAGCAGGCCGGTGAGGACCAGCACCAGGCCGAAGCCCAGGCCGAGTTTGAGGTTGACGCTGATGTTGGCGAACCAGCTGTTCATGCACGCTCTCCAGAAGTTGATTTCGCTCTCTTGATCTTCGATCGCAAGGCGTTTTTGTTCTGGATGCCCGCTGATTCGTGCAGGTGTTATCGGCCATGATTGTGGAAGCTGAAACGCTTTTTCAGCAAAATATCAGCACGCGCTCTCATTCACTCGCTATTGGGCCGGGTATCAGAGGGTACGCGCACTGAAGGTATCGCAGCGGTTCACTTCACCTTCGGCAAACCCGGTCTTGAACCAGCGTACGCGCTGCGCCGAGGTGCCGTGGGTGAACGAGTCCGGCACCACGCGCCCGCGGCTTTGCTGCTGCAGGCGGTCGTCGCCAATGGCATTGGCCGCATTCAGCGCTTCCTCGACATCGCCTGGCTCCAGCCAGTTCAGGCGTTTCTGTGCCTGGTAGGCCCATACGCCAGCCAGGCAGTCGGCCTGCAACTCCTGGCGCACCAACAGGCCGTTGTCGCCCTCCATGCGCTGGCCGGCGCGACGTGCGGCGTCGACCTTGGCCGAAACGCCCAGCAGTGTCTGCACATGGTGACCGATTTCGTGGGCGATCACGTAAGCCTGGGCGAAGTCGCCAGCTGCAGCGAAGCGGGTTTCCATTTCGCGGAAGAACGACATGTCCAGATACACCCGCTGGTCCGCCGGGCAATAGAACGGCCCGACCGCTGCCGAGGCAAAACCACAGGCCGAGTTGACCTGGCCACTGAACAGGACCAGCTTGGGGTCACGGTATTGTTTGCCGGCCTGGGCGAACAGGGCTTTCCAGGTGTCCTCGGTGTCGCCCAGAATCGAGGCGACAAACTCGGCCTGCTGGTCGTTGGCCGGAGGGGCCTTGCCGCTTGTGCCACTGGGTGCTGTCTGCTGTTGCTCCATCTGGCCGGCAAGCTGGCCAAGAATCTGCAGCGGGTCCTGCCCGGTGAGCCAGCCGATGCCGACGATCAGCAGAATCGCCCCGAGGCCCAGCCCTTTGCCGCCGCCGAAACGCATGCCGCCGCCACCGCCACCTCTGGCATCGACCACGTTGTCGCTGCGTCGGCCTTTTCGCCATTCCATGAGTGCTCTCCCGAGCGTGAAACAAGAAGACAAAGATTAGTTCACGAAGGCGGTACGTGTCAGGCTGAGGTGTTGATACATAACCATTTGGTTATGTATCAAGTGGTCGATTTCAATATTCATCGCGTACCGCCTGCCGGAAACTGCAAGTCCGCCTGCCACGCCCAGGCGTTCTCACAATTCCAAGAGAGGAAACCGGCATGCCCGCCCAGGACAACAGCCGCTTCGTGATCCGTGATCGCAACTGGCACCCCAAAGCCCTTACGCCTGACTACAAGACCTCCGTTGCCCGCTCGCCGCGCCAGGCCCTGGTCAGCATTCCGCAGTCGATCAGCGAAACCACTGGTCCGGACTTTTCCCACCTGGGCTTCGGCGCCCACGACCATGATCTGCTGCTGAATTTCAATAACGGTGGCCTGCCAATCGGCGAGCGCATCATCGTCGCCGGTCGTGTCGTCGACCAGTACGGCAAGCCTGTGCCGAACACCTTGGTGGAGATGTGGCAGGCCAACTCCGGCGGCCGCTATCGCCACAAGAACGACCGCTATCTGGCGCCACTGGACCCGAACTTCGGCGGTGTTGGCCGGTGCCTGACCGACCGCGACGGCTACTACAGCTTCCGCACCATCAAGCCGGGCCCGTACCCATGGCGCAACGGCCCGAACGATTGGCGCCCGGCGCATATCCACTTCGCCATCAGCGGCCCGTCGATCGCCACCAAGCTGATCACCCAGTTGTATTTCGAAGGTGACCCGCTGATCCCGATGTGCCCGATCGTCAAGTCGATCGCCAACCCGCAAGCCGTGCAGCAGTTGATCGCCAAGCTCGACATGAGCAACGCCAACCCGATGGACTGCCTGGCCTACCGCTTCGACATCGTGCTGCGCGGCCAGCGCAAGACCCACTTCGAAAACTGCTGAGGACCCCGCCATGCCAATCGAACTGCTGCCGGAAACCCCTTCGCAGACTGCCGGCCCCTACGTGCACATCGGCCTGGCCCTGGAAGCCGCTGGCAACCCGACCCGCGACCAGGAAATCTGGAACTGCCTGGCCAAGCCAGACGCCCCGGGCGAGCACATTCTGCTGATCGGCCATGTATACGACGGGAACGGCCACCTGGTGCGCGATTCGTTCCTGGAAGTGTGGCAGGCCGACGCCAACGGTGAGTACCAGGATGCCTACAACCTGGAAAACGCCTTCAACAGCTTTGGCCGCACGGCTACCACCTTCGATGCCGGTGAGTGGACGCTGCAAACGGTCAAGCCGGGTGTGGTGAACAACGCTGCTGGCGTGCCGATGGCACCGCACATCAACATCAGCCTGTTTGCTCGTGGGATCAATATCCACCTGCACACGCGCCTGTATTTCGATGATGAGGCCCAGGCCAATGCCAAGTGCCCGGTGCTCAACCTGATCGAGCAGCCGCAGCGGCGTGAAACCTTGATTGCCAAGCGTTGCGAAGTGGACGGGAAGACGGCATATCGCTTCGATATCCGTATTCAGGGGGAAGGGGAGACAGTCTTCTTCGACTTCTGAGGTGAGGCTTGGGGCCGCTCTGCGGCCCATTCGCGGGCAAGCCCGCTCCTACAACGATCTGCGTACGCCGAGCAACGGGCTGTATGCCGATCAATGTAGGAGCGGGCTTGCCCGCGAATGGGCTGCAAAGCAGCCCCGGCAATACAACGATCAGCGCCGAACCAGCAGAACCCCACTTTCCATATGGTGGGTATACGGGAACTGGTCAAACAATGCACAGCGCTCGATGCGGTGGGTATCCTGCAACTGGGCAATGTTCGCTGCCAGTGTTTCCGGGTTGCACGAGATGTACAGGATGCGTTCGAAACGACGGGTCAGCTCGCAGGTATCCGGGTCCATCCCCGCACGCGGTGGGTCGACGAACACGGTACCGAACTGATAACTCTTCAGGTCGATGCCTTCCAGGCGACGGAACGGCCGCACCTCATTGAGTGCCTGGGTCAGTTCCTCTGCCGACAAACGTACCAGCCGCACGTTATCCACAGCGTTCTCGTCGAGGTTGCTCAGTGCAGCATTGACCGACGTCTTGCTGATTTCGGTGGCCAGCACCTGGCGTACACGCGTGGCCAGCGGCAGGGTGAAGTTGCCGTTGCCGCAATACAGCTCCAGCAAGTCATCCTCACGCTCGCCAATGGCCTCGAAGGCCCAGCTGAGCATCTTCTGGTTCACTGCGCCGTTGGGCTGGGTGAACGCACCCTCAGGCTGGCGATAGCTGAACACGCGGCCAGCCACGTCGAGCTTTTCCACCGCGTAGTCGCGGCCGATAACCAGGCGCTTGCCCTTGGAACGGCCAATGACGCTCACGCCCAGCGCTTCCGCCAGTTGCCGTGCCTCCACTTCCCAGGCCTCGTCCAGCGGGCGGTGATAGCACATCGTGATCATCGCATCGCCAGCCAGAGTGGTGAGGAACTCAACCTGGAACAGGCGGTTGCCCAGTTCTTCGCTGGCCTGCCAGGCCGCTTTCAGGCGTGGCATCAGTGCGTTGATGCGCTGGCTGGCAATGGGGAAATCGTCGATCAGGATTGCCTTGTGCTTCTCGCCTGGGGCGAACATGGCGTAGTGGCGCTGGCCATCCTCGCGCCACAGGCGGAACTCGGCGCGCAGGCGGTAATGCTCGCGCGGTGAGTCGAAAACAGTCGGCTCCGGCGCGCCGAACGGCGCCAGCAGCTCGCGCAGCCGGGCCACTTTGGCATCCAGCTGGGGGGCGTAGGAGGAGGGGTCGAAAGCAGCACTCATGCGTTGAACCAGCCTAGCTTGATGACGAACAGGATGGAAAGGATCACCAGCGCCGGGTTCAGGTCGCGGTGGCGGCCCGAAATCAGCTTGACGGCGGTCCAGGCGATGAAGCCGAAGGCGATGCCGTTGGCGATCGAGTAGGTCAGCGGCATGGCCAGGGCAGTCACGACAACCGGCGCGGCTTCGGTCACGTCGTCCCAGTTTATTTCTGCCAGGCCCGAGGCCATCAGCACGGCGACGAACAGCAACGCCGGGGCCGTGGCGAAGGCCGGTACGCTACCGGCCAGCGGAGCGAAGAACAGCGCCAGCAGGAACAGCACGGCAACCACGATGGCAGTCAGGCCGGTACGGCCACCGGCGCTCACACCCGCAGCAGATTCGATGTAGCTGGTGGTGGTCGAGGTACCCAGCAGCGAACCGGCCATGGCAGCGGTGCTGTCGGCGATCAGGGCCCGGCCCATCTTCGGCATGTGGCCGTCCTTGCCCATCAGGCCCGCGCGCTTGGCCACGGCGATCAGGGTGCCGGAGTTGTCGAACAGGTCGACGAACAGGAACGCGAAGATCACGCTGACAAGGCCCACATCGAGGGCGCCGGCGATGTCCAGCTGCAGGAAGGTGGGTGCCAGCGACGGTGGCATCGACACGATCCCGCCGAACGGCGTGACGCCCATGGCGATCGACGCAACGGTGACGGCCAGGATGCCGATCAATACCGCGCCGCGCACCTTCAGCGACTCAAGGCCGACGATCAGGAAGAAGCCCAGCGTGGCGAGAATCACCGAGGGCTGCTTGAGGTCGCCCATGCCCACCAAAGTGGCTGGGTTATCGACGACGATGCCTGCGTTATTCAGGGCGATCAATGCCAGAAACAGGCCGATACCGGCGGCAATCGCCGAACGCAGCGGCAGCGGAATGCTGTTCACGATCCACTCGCGGATGCGGAAGATCGACAGCAGGAAGAACATCACCGCCGACAGGAACACGGCACCCAGTGCCACCTGCCAGGTGTGGCCCATGTGCAGCACCACGGTGTAGGTGAAGAACGCGTTCAGGCCCATGCCCGGTGCCAGGGCGATCGGGTAGTTGGCAATCAGGCCCATGGTGGCGGAGCCGATGGCCGCTGCCAGGCAGGTGGCGACGAAGATCGCGCCCTTGTCCATGCCGGTCTCGCCGAGGATGCTCGGGTTGACGAACAGGATGTAGGCCATGGCCAGGAAGGTGGTGACGCCCGCGAGAATCTCGGTGCGCACGTTGGTGTTGTGTGCTCTTAGTTGAAACAGCCTTTCCAGCATTCCCGCTCCCCAAGGCGCCCCCGGCGCCATGAATGTATCGACCCCATCAGCAAAGCACAGACCGTACCGGATGCCGTGGTTTTGTGTGGGGAGGAAAAAAGCCGCGCATCATACCAGCATGCATGGCGGGGGCCTATGGCCGTTGGGGAATGGGTTTTTCTGGCTCTTCGCGGGTAAGGTCCCCTGTAGACGCGGGCTTGCCCGCGAAGAGTCCGGCACAGGTAACCCATCACCCGTTATGCAACCGATCCCGCTTGGCCAGGGTAGGGAACAGTTTTATCCACACCCCGGTCACCACCAAGGTGCCCACCCCACCCAGCACCACCGCCGGCACTGTACCAAACCAGTGCGCGGTCACCCCCGATTCGAACTCACCGAGTTGGTTCGAGGCACCGATGAACAAGCCGTTCACTGCGCTCACCCGCCCACGCATTTCATCCGGTGTCTCCAGCTGCACGAACGAACTGCGAATGACCATGCTGATCATGTCTGCCGCACCCAGTACCACCAGTACCGCCAGCGAGAACCAGAACGAGGTCGACAGGCCGAAGGCGATGGTCGCCACGCCGAACACGCCGACCGCAGTGAACATCGTCCGCCCGACGTTGCGCTGGAACGGGAAGCGCGCCAGCCAGAGCGACATCAGCAACGCCCCCACCGCTGGCGCCGAGCGCAACAGGCCAAGTCCCATCGGGCCGGTCAGCAGGATGTCCTTGGCAAATACCGGCAGCAACGCGGTGGCCCCGCCCAGCAATACTGCGAACAGGTCCAGCGAGATGGCGCCGAGGATGTCGGGCCGGCTGCGAATGAAGCGGATGCCAGCCAGCAGCGATTCGATGCTGGCGCGCCCGCGCTGGGCGACCTGGCCGTGTGCCTGCAGGCTCAGGGTCAGCACGCAGGCAATGGCGTACAGGGCCACCGTCGGGCCATACACCCACATGCTGCCAAAGGCATACAGGAAACCGCCCACCGCCGGCGCCACGATGGTCGCCGACTGGGTGGCCGAGGCCGACGCCGCCACTGCCCGCGGGAACAGCCCGGCCGGTACCACATTGGGCAACAGCGCCTGGGTTGCCGGCATTTCGAATGAGCGGCTGGCGCCGAGCAGGAAGGCCAGGGCAAAGATCAGTTCGCGGGTGACGTTGTCGGTAGCGCTGCCCACCGCCAGTGCCAGGGCAATCAGCCCCTGAAGGCTCTGGCACAGGGCGGCGACCTTGCGCCTGTCATAGCGGTCGGCGACATGGCCGGTGTGCAGCATGAACAGCACCCGTGGGGCGAACTCGACCAGGCCGACCAGGCCCAGGTCCAGTACGTTGCCGGTCAATTGGTAGAGGTGCCAGCCGATGGCCACGGTGAGCATCTGGAAGCCGCTGGCGGTGAACACACGGGCCAGCCAGAAGGCCAGAAAAGGACGATGGTGACGCAACAACTGCGGTGCGGAATCGGACATCGGAAATCAGTGGCCTCGGCGCAGTAGAGGGGCGCGCAGCGTATCACCTGTTTGTAACAAGCAGTTACTGTTTGCTCAGGTCGGCACTTTTCTACTGTTTATTAAAGAGGGTGAGGCAACAGGTCACGCGGCAATCCACCACACGCCCCATCGGGCCATTCGGGACTATGCTTCCAAGCATTCATTGATCTGGGTCAATCGTTCCAGATCAATGAATTGGCCGTCTGGCCGGAATCCCTGCGATCGAACAGAACAATTCCAACACGCCGTACTCGACCCAGTGGGGGCAGTGGGCGACTGGGGCCACAAGCCCGGACGCCGGATTATCTGAAGAGGAAGCACCATGTTCGGAATAGAGGCCTTAGAGCTCGCCCGAATGCAGTTTGCCTTTACCGTGTCATTCCACATCCTGTTCCCGGCCATCACCATTGGCCTGGCGAGCTACCTGGCAGTCCTTGAAGGCCTCTGGCTGCGGACCCACAACCAGGTTTACCGTGACCTCTATCACTTCTGGTCGAAGATCTTCGCCGTCAACTTCGGCATGGGCGTGGTCTCCGGCCTGGTCATGGCCTACCAGTTCGGCACCAACTGGAGCCGCTTCTCCGACTTTGCCGGCGCCGTCACCGGCCCGCTGCTCACCTACGAAGTACTGACTGCGTTCTTCCTCGAGGC
This sequence comes from Pseudomonas sp. yb_5, assembly GCF_043103865.1. Taxonomy (NCBI): domain Bacteria; kingdom Pseudomonadati; phylum Pseudomonadota; class Gammaproteobacteria; order Pseudomonadales; family Pseudomonadaceae; genus Pseudomonas; species Pseudomonas sp. yb_5. The sequence goes on along the minus strand of NZ_JBICKE010000058.1, from coordinate 5,539 downwards.
CGGCTTCCTGGGCGTCATGCTGTTTGGCTGGAATCGCGTCGGCCGTGGTCTGCACTTCTTCTCCACGGTGATGGTAGCGCTCGGTACGCTGGTTTCGACCTTCTGGATTCTCGCCTCGAACAGCTGGATGCAAACCCCGCAAGGTCACGAGATCATCGATGGTCGGGTGGTGCCGGTGGACTGGTTTGCGGTGGTGTTCAACCCCTCGTTCCCCTACCGCCTGATGCACATGGCCACTGCCGCGTTCGTTTCCACCGCGTTCTTCGTCGGTGCCTCGGCGGCCTGGCACCTGCTGCGCGGGCGTGACAACCCGGCCGTACGCAAGATGCTGTCGATGGCCATGTGGATGGCACTGATCGTCGCCCCGATTCAGGCAGTGATCGGTGATTTCCACGGCCTCAATACCCTCAAGCACCAGCCGGTGAAAATTGCCGCGATCGAAGGCCACTGGGAGAACGTGCCCGGTGAGCCGACTCCGCTGATCCTGTTTGGCATTCCCGACATGGAGGCCGAGACTACCCGGTTCAAGATCGAGATCCCGGCGCTCGGCAGCCTGATCCTGACCCATAGCCTGGACAAGCAGGTGCCGGCGATGAAGGAGTTCCCGCCCGAGGACCGGCCTAACTCCACCATCGTATTCTGGTCGTTCCGGATCATGGTCGGGCTTGGTTTCCTGATGATCTTCGTCGGCCTGTGGAGCCTGTGGTTGCGCAAACGCGGCACACTGTACAGTTCGCGCCCGTTCCTGCATGTGGCCCTGTGGATGGGGCCATCCGGGCTGATCGCGGTGCTGGCCGGCTGGTTCACTACCGAAATTGGCCGCCAGCCCTGGGTGGTGTACGGCCTGATGCGCACGGCGGACGGTGTTTCCAACCACAGCTACGCGCAGCTCGGCTTCACCCTTGTGGCCTTCGTGGTGGTGTACTTCGCCCTGTTTGGCACCGGCCTTGGCTACATGATGCGCCTGGTGCGCAAAGGGCCGCAGACCGGCGAGGGTGATGAGCACACACCGGGAGGCCCAGGCCAGAAACGCACGCCGGCACGGCCTTTGTCCGCCGCCGATGATGGCCGCGAGGCCACCTCTGCCAGCTTGAACAAGGGGAACTGAACCATGGGTATCGACCTTCCACTGATCTGGGCCGTGATCATCATCTTCGGCGTCATGATGTACGTGGTGATGGACGGATTCGACCTGGGGATCGGCATGCTCTTCCCCTTCGTCAAGGGCGAGCAGGACCGTGATGTAATGATGAACACTGTCGCGCCGGTATGGGACGGCAACGAAACCTGGTTGATCCTGGGCGGTGCCGGACTGTTCGGGGCCTTCCCGATGGCCTATGCCGTGGTCCTCGAGGCCCTGTACCTGCCCCTGATCCTGATGCTGATCGGCCTGATCTTCCGGGGCGTGGCCTTCGAGTTCCGCTTCAAGGCCAAGGCTGACAAGCGGCATATCTGGGACAAGGCTTTCATCTGGGGTTCGCTGATTGCCACCTTCTTCCAGGGCGTGGCGTTGGGTGCGTTCCTGGAAGGCTTCAAGGTGGTCGACCGGCATTTCGCCGGTGGCACCCTGGACTGGCTGACCCCGTTCAGCCTGTTCTGCGGGCTGGGGTTGATCGTGGCCTACACCCTGCTGGGTTGCACCTGGCTGATCATGAAGACTGAAGGGCCGCTGCAACAGAAGATGCACGACATGGCCCGGCCGCTGGCGCTGGTGCTGCTGGTGGTGATCGGTATCGTCAGCCTGTGGACCCCAATCGCCTACCCGCAGATTGCCGACCGCTGGTTCAGCATGCCCAACCTGATCTGGTTCATGCCGGTACCGCTGCTGGTGCTGGTGACGTTCTACGGGTTGCTCAAAGCGGTGGCGCGCAACGCGCACTACACGCCGTTCCTGCTCACTCTGGTACTGATCTTCCTTGGCTACAGCGGCTTGGGAATCAGCCTGTGGCCTAACATCATCCCGCCGTCGATCTCGATCTGGGATGCCGCAGCGCCACCGCAAAGCCAGGGCTTCATGCTGGTGGGTACCCTGTTCATCCTGCCGTTTATCCTCATGTATACCTTCTGGAGCTACTACGTGTTCCGCGGCAAGGTAACCCACGAAGACGGCTATCACTAGGAGGGCCGCATGATGACTGGCAAGCATGGCTTGGAAGACAAGAAACCGCTGTGGCAGCGACTGGGTTGGCTGTTGCTGATCTGGGCGATGAGCGTCGCGGCGCTGGGTGTGGCGGCCTGGGTGATGCGGCTGTTCATGGGGGCGGCGGGCCTGACCACACATTGATAAAGAGCGGCAGCGGGCTTGCCCGCGAAGCAGGCAACGCGCTAGATGGCACCGGCGTTGCCGGTGTTCGCGGGCAAGCCCGCTCCTACGGGGGCGGTGGCGCGCTTACTTGCGGGCTTTCAGAATGACGAACTTGGGCGTTGCCGCCACCTGCTCAACGCCGCGGAACAACCGCGCCAGCTTGCTGTGATAGCCCAGGTGCCGGTTACCCACGATGTACAGCGCCCCACCTACCACCAGCGCTTCACGCGCCTGCTGGAACATGCGCCAGGCCAGGAAATCACCTACTACCTGCTGTTGGTGGAACGGCGGGTTGCACAGCACCACGTCCAGCGACTGCTTCTCCAGCCCGGCCAGGCCATCGGCCGCGACGAAGGTCGCCGGGCGCTCGCCCAACGCTGCCTGCCAGTTCTCCTGCGCCGATTGCACCGCCATGTACGACTCGTCGACCAGGGTGTACTCGGCCTCCGGGTTGGCCAGGGCGCTGGCAATCGCGAGTACGCCGTTACCGCAGCCCAGGTCTGCCACCCGCGCACGGCCGAGGTCGCGTGGCAGATGCGGGAGGAACGCCCGGGTACCGATATCCAGGCCTTCACGGCAGAACACGTTGGCGTGGTTGATCAATTCCAGTGCCGGCACGTCGAGGCGGTAGCCGCTAGGGTAGGGGGACTTGGCGAGCGGCCGCTCGGCAACCGTTGCAGTCAGCAAGCGGGCTTTTTTCTGTGCCAGCGAAGCCTGTACGGGGCCGATGTACTTCTCCATCAGGTCGCCGGCCGCCCGTGGCAGGTGCTTGATCATCGCCCCGGCAATCACCTGCGCACCGGGGGCCAGCTGGCCTTGCAGGCGGATCAGTTGTTCTTCGAGCAGGGCCAGGGTCTTGGGTACACGCACCAGCACCCGATCAAACGGGCCTTGCCAGTGCTCGCTGGCCGGTACGAACGGCACACTGTCGAATGGCAGGCCATTGCGCGCCAGGTTCTTTTCCAGGGCCAGATGCCCCAGGTGCGAGTCACCGCTGCTGACCACCTGCAGCTGGCCCGCCAGGCTGGCGGCCAGGGCACCGAAGCTGTCATTGAGCACCAGTACCCGGCAATTGGCGTCAGGTGCCTGATCGTGTAGCTGCGCAAGCAGGTACTCGTCGGCGGCATCGAAAGCCTGCAACGGGTCGTTGGCCTGCTCCGGCTGGCGGATCAGGTCGAGTTCGGCGTAGGGGGTGGTCAACAGGGGCATGGCGTCTGGCTCGGGTACGAAACTGCCCGTTGCGGTTCGCCCCGGGCTTTGCCGGGCGATTCTACAGGGCTTTGCCCAAGGCCGCAGGCTTGGAGGTCAGATCCAGCCACGCAAGGCGGCAATGGCGATGGCTCCGGCCTTGTTGGCTGCATTGGTCTTGGTGATCACGCTGCGGATATGGAAGTTGACCGTGCTTTGCGACAGGGAGAGGATGCAGGCTACATCGGCAGCGGTCTTGCCGGCGGCAGACCATTTCAGCACTTCCAGTTCACGCTCGCTCATTTTCGGTTGGGGTGGGCACAGTGCGTTCAGGTGATGCTCGCCCAGTACCGCGTGAAGGGTGTGGCACAGCCACTGCACACTACCGGCTTTGTCGTACAGCTCGAACACATCGATGTGGCCGTTTGGTCGAGCGACACTGATCTGGCTTTCGTTGTGCTGCAGATCGTGAAGCGACTGTGTCCAGCCGTGGCGCAAGCCATGCTGGCAGGCCATTTCGCGAAATTGCGGGGCTTCCTTGTACAGTTCATCGGTCCACAGTACCGGCGTCGTCGAGCTGTGGCTGAGGTTCGCCGCCGGGTCCTGCTTGTAGAAGTCGTCGCGCTGGTAGCGCTCGATCCACTCACTTGGGTAGTTGCTGTAGAGGTACAGCCTTGGCGTTTGCGTAGCGATCTGAATACGGATGTTCAGCCCAAGGTAATCCATGCCCAGGCCCTGAGCCAGGTGGACTGCGATGTCGAACAGCTTCTGCGGGCTCCGTTCGCTGACGAAGGCATGAAGATGTTCAGGTTTCCATTGATACATCTGAGGCACTCCTTGGAGGCGCGCAGAATCCAATCCGTTTGAGTACCCGGAAGATTGTAGGAAAAGACCTACCATCCTGTTGGGAATTTTTTGTTATAGCGATCAGGATTTTCTGCGACTTCGGCCCGGTTGCACTCTATGAGGCCCTACAAAGCGGTGGTTTTTATCCTGGCCACTTTAGGCGACACTGTGCACACGCCAACCCTGGAGCCCGATATGACCGCTAGCGCCGACAAGTTCACCCGCCAGACACTGCTCGATGTTCAGCCACTGACGCCGAACCTCTTCAGCCTGCGGGTTACGCGCGACGCGGGGTTCCGCTTCCGTTCCGGCCAATTTGCCCGGCTAGGTGTGACCAAGGCCGATGGTAGCGTGGTGTGGCGCGCCTATTCCATGGTCAGCGCGCCCCATGATGAGTATCTGGACTTCTTTTCCATCGTGGTGCCAGGTGGTGAGTTCACCAGTGAGCTGAGCCGTTTGGGGGCAGGCGATACGTTGCTGATCGACCGCCAGGCGTTCGGCTTCCTCACCCTCGACCGCTTCGTCGGTGGTCGTGATCTATGGCTGCTGGCCACCGGTACCGGCATTGCGCCCTTTATGTCGATCCTGCAGGACTTCGAGGCCTGGGAGCGTTTCGACAGCATCAAGCTGGTGTATTCGGTACGCGAAGCCAAGGAGCTGGCCTATGTGGATGAGATTGCCGGGCTGGAACAGCGCGATTATCTGGCTGAGTACGCGGGCAAGTTGCAGTTCATTCCCGTGGTGACCCGTGAACAGCACCCGGGGGCGCTGAACCAGCGGATTACGACGTTGATCGAGAATGGCGAACTGGAGAGGGCGGCAGGGCTTGAACTGTCACCGGAGCATTCGCGGGTGATGCTGTGCGGTAACCCGGAAATGATCGACGAAACCCGCAAGGTCCTCAAGGCGCGAGACCTGCAACTGAGCCTGAGCAAGCGGCCCGGGCAGGTGGCTGTCGAGAACTACTGGTAAGACCATTGCGGCCGTTGTGGGGCCTGTAGGAGCGGGTTTACCCGCGAAAGGGCCGGGCCTGCTGGCCAATCTTCACCCGCCGTTCACCTTTGCCGTCGCCACCGTATTCGCGGGTGAACCCGCTCCTACACAGATGGGGGGTGGACACGCATCGGTGGTTGGACACAGGCCGCCGTAGGATCGAGTTTACCCGCGAAGAGGCCGGGCCTGCTGGCCAATCTCCACCCG